>JAHWKB010000008.1 GCA_019348115.1 Actinomycetota bacterium
CCGACGCGTCCCCGAACGAGCACACCACGATGCTGTCCGCCGGCAGCGGCACGTCGCGTGCCACCCGGTCCGCGCGGGTCAGCGCCACGGCGGCCCCGACGGCCTTGGGGGGGTGCGAGCCGATCGTGCTCGTCTGCGGCGGGATCCACAGCTCGCGACTCCCCCACACCTTGTGCCGGCCCCGCGAGATCGGCTCCTGCGCGGAGACGACCAGGGACCGCACCGTGTCCGCGACCGCGTCGACCGTCGGCACCTGCCGTGCCCTGGCCAGGACGAGCCCTCCCGACCGGTAGTGCAGGAACGCTGGATCGGTCGGGCGGGTGAGCGCGCCGACGGTGGCGTTCGCCTCGTGACCGGCGCTCGAGATCGTGTAGTAGCCCCGACCGTCGGCCTTCAACCGGCGGGCCGTCACGTCGAGCGCCCGCGACCGCACCTGATCGGCGAACAGCTCGCGGGCGCGGCGCGCGGTGAGGCTCGACCCGTCCCGGACGGGATCGTCGTCGCCCAGCGTGGCGGGGCCTGCGGCCAGCTCGGAGAGGAGCCGGTCCAGGTTCGCTTCGACGATCTCGACACGGGAGGTGGGCACGGGCGCGGATGCTAGGGCCCCCGGCCGACCGGCGGGCACGCAGGCGGAGGCGAGGCCCGGCGTGACCTAGGCTCCGCGAGATGTCCCTCACCCGAGAGCCGTGGATGACGACCACGCTGCCACCGCACACCCCGGGCCTCCGACGGGTGATCCCACCCGATCCGTCGCCCGAGGTGGTCGAGCACCTGCGCAGGCTCGTCGAGCAGCGTGACGCCTGGGTCCGCCGGCCGAGCTGGACGGACTACCTCGCGAAGGGCGGCGACGCGCACCTCCGCCCGATCACCGAGCTCAGCCGCGACCAGCTCGTGGCCGTCCACGCCTGGTTCCGCCAGCAGCGGCACAACCTGCACCGCGTCCTCGAAGGGGGCGGGTCGGCGCCCGACGGGTGGGTCGAGTCGCTGCCCCTGTACCGGGCCGTCCGCGACGGAGCCAGACTCGACGCCTGAGCCACCTCACGACACTGGAGCCAGCATGGCCGAACATCTCGGAGCGTCGTGGTCGGTCCTGGGCTGGACGATCGTCAACGGGATCGCCATCTACGTCGTCGTGATCGTGCTGGTCCGCATCCAGGGCCTGCGCTCGTTCGCCAAGATGTCGAGCTTCGACTTCGCGGCGACCGTCGCGGTCGGGTCCGTCATGGCGACGACCGCGGCCTCGTCCGACATCCCCCTCGCCACCGGGGCGGCGGCCGTGGGCGCACTCTTCCTGGCGCAGATCGCCGTGGCGACCGGGCGGCGCTGGGCGGCCGTACGGTCGGTGGTCGACAACGAGCCGATGCTGCTCATGGTCGGCAGCGAGCTGCTGCACGACAACCTCCGACGCGGCCAGGTCACCGAGGACGACGTGAAGGCCAAGCTGCGCGAGGCCAACGTGCTGACCCTCGACCAGGTGCGCGTGGTCGTGCTGGAGACGACGGGTGACATCTCGGTGCTCCACGGCGACGCGGACGGTCCCGCGGTCGAGCGCTACCTGCTCGACGGCGTCCGCGGCCTCGAGGAGCGCGACGACCTGCCGGCCGGATGAGCCCGCCGCCGGCGGCCCCGGCGGTCAGACGGAGACGCGGTCCCGGCCCGCCGCCTTGGCGCGGTAGAGCGCCTGGTCGGCGGCGTGCACGACCGCGTCCGGCCCATGGTGGATCTCCGGGTCGAAGCACGCCACACCGACGCTGATCGTCAGGATGTCGCCGCCGTCCGCCCGAGCGTCGTGGACGAGCGCGAGTCCCCGGACGGCCTCGCGGAGCCGCTCGCCGGCCGCGACCGCCCCCGCGACGTCGGTCTCGGGAAGGAGGACCGCGATCTCCTCGCCGCCGTAGCGGTAGATGGCGTCGCCGTACCGGCTGACGGCCGCCATCGTCGCCGCCACCGCGTGCAGCGCCTCGTCGCCGGCGGGGTGGCCGTACCGGTCGTTGTAGGTCTTGAAGCTGTCGATGTCGGCGAGCGCGACGGCGAAGCGCCGGTCGTGGCGCAGCGACGACGCGTGGAGCGCCGCGAGATCCTCGCGGAAGCGGAGGCGGTTGCCGACCTCGGTCAGGGCGTCCGTCCGTGCCAGCCGGTCGAGCTGGTCGTTGGCGACACGCAGCTCGGCGGTGAGCTCCTCCATGCGCCGGTGGACCGCGGTGACGCGCTCCGCGGCGATGAGACGGACGCGCAGGTCGAACGGGTCCGGGGGCTTCACGAGGTAGTCGTCGGCGCCCGCCTCCATGCCCTCGAGCACCTGCTCGCGGCCGCCGAGCGACGTGATGAGGATGATGTAGGTGTACCCGCGGAGACCGGTCGCGCGGATCCGCCGGCACAGCTCGAGACCGTCGATGCCCGGCATCATGCGGTCGGTCAGGAGCGCCCCGGGCTGCACCTCCAGGTAGCGCTCCCAGGCCTCCTCGCCATCGGTCGCCACGACGGCCTCGTGTCCGAGGTTGCGGACCGCCGACGACAGGATCATCGCCGTCGTCGGGTCGTCGTCGACGACGAGCACCTTCATCGGGGGACCCGCCGCTGCAGCTCGGCACGGACCGCGCCGAGCTCGACCTCGAGGTCCGCCAGCCAGGCGGCGACGCCGGCCATGGAGCCCGCCTCGGCCCGGCGCTCGACGCGGTCGGCGAGGTCCGCCAGCCGGTCGGCGCCGAGGTTCATCGCCGAGCCCCGGATGCGGTGGCTCCGGGCGCGGACGGCCGCGACGTCGCCCCTCGCGACCGCCGTCCGGAGACCGTCCGCCTGGTCGGGGACGTCGGCGAGGAACGTGTCCACGAACTGCGCGAGCGTCGCCGGGTCGCCGAGCACCTCGAGGAGCAGCTCCCAGCGCTCGGGGTCGAGGCAGCCCGCCGTCCCGGACCCCGCCGTCGGTGTGGCTGGCGCCGGGTCCGGGCCGGACGCGACGTGGAGGCCGATCCACCGACTGAGCGCCGCCGCGACGGCCTCGGGCCGGACGGGCTTCGCCACGAAGTCGTCCATGCCGGCCTCGACGCAACGTTGCCGGTCCTGCAGCGTGACACCCGCCGTCATGGCGATGACGGGGGTGTGCCGGCCGCTGCCCGCCTCCTCCGCGCGCCACCGTCGGGTCGCCTCGTAGCCGTCCATGACCGGCATCTGGCAGTCCATCAGCACCGCGTCGTAGCGACGCCGGGAGAGCGCGTCGAGCGCCTCGCGGCCGTCGCCCACGACGTCGACGCGGTGTCCCAGCTTCTCGACCAGGCGGCTGCCGACGAGCTGGTTCGCCGGGTTGTCCTCCGCCAGCAGGACGACCCCGCCGACGGTGGGCCGCGCGGTTGCCACCAGCGGCTCGGCGGGGCGCTCGTCGGGCATGAGCAGGCTCATGAGGACGTCGTAGAGCTGCGACTGCCGCACCGGCTTGCGCAGGTACTCCCTGACCCCGACGGCCTGCCGCTCGGCGAGGGCGGCATCGGCCGAGGACAGCATCGCCATCCGGACGTGACGGAACCGCTCGTCGGCGGAGATCCGCCGCGCGAGCTGGAGCCCGTCGACGTCCGGCATCTGCAGGTCGAGGAGCGCGACGGCGATGGGATCGTCCCCGGCATCCGACAGCAGCGTGAGGGCCTCGGCCGCGCTCGCCGCCGAGACCGGACGCATCCCCCACGCCTTCGTCTGCCGCTCGACGATGTCGCGGTTCACGGCGTCATCGTCGACGACCAGCACGCGGACGTCGCCGAGCGGTCGGATCCAGCGCTCGTCGCGGACCCCCTCGACCGGCCGGACCGGCAGGGTGAACCAGAACGTGCTGCCGGCGCCTGGGGCGCTGTCGACGCCGAGCTCGCCGCCCATGAGCTCCACCAGCTGCTGGCAGATGGCGAGGCCGAGACCGGTCCCCCCGTAGCGGCGGCTGGAGGACGCGTCCGCCTGGGTGAACACCTCGAACAGGCGCGCCTGGTCCGCCGTCGGGATCCCGATGCCCGTGTCGACGACCTCGAAGCGAAGCACCGTCTCCGCCGGATCGTCCGAGACGCGCACCCGGATGAGCACCTGGCCCATGTCGGTGAACTTCACCGCGTTGCTGACGAGGTTGACCAGCACCTGGCGCAGGCGACCCGGGTCGGACCGCACCGACCGCGGCACGTCGGGATGGAGGTAGCTGTAGATCAGGAGGCCCTTGGCCCGTGCCGTCTCGGTGAAGAGGTCGGCGACCTCCTCGACGGTCCCCTCGAGGTCGAAGTCGCCGTCCTCGAGCTCGAGCTTGCCGGCCTCGATCTTGGAGAAGTCGAGGATGTCGTTGATCAGCGCCATGAGCGCCTCGCCGGCGGTGCGGATGCCCGTCGCGTAGCGCTGCTGGTCCTCGTCGAGGTCGGTGTCCATCAACAGCCCGGACATGCCGATCACGGCGTTCATCGGGGTGCGGATCTCGTGGCTCATCGTCGCCAGGAAGTCGGACTTCATCTGGGACGCCTGGAGCGCGGCATCGCGGCCGGCGACCAGTCCCGCCCGCTCCGACGCCTGGTCCGCCACCTCATGCAACAGCTGGGACTGCCGGAACGCCACGAGGAGCACCGCGGTCGCGATCGCCAGCGACACGGGGATGCGCACGTAGCGGCCGGCGTTGTACTGGTCGACGGCGAGGGTCACGAGCGGGATGGTGAGCATCACCGGCAGGGCCCAGGGCCGCCATGCCGCGCCCACGTCCTCGACCGGTTGCTCGGACAGCTCACGCATCGTGGGATGGAGCGCGGCCGCGCCGAGGAGACCGAAGTAGACGAGCCAGAGCCCGGTGTAGGGCGCTCCGTGCTGGTAGGTCCCGGCGAGCGAGGTCAGGGCGTAGATCGTGTCGGCGACGAGCGTCGCCACGAGCGCGCCCGCCAGGAGCCAGAACGCGCTCGCGCGACGTCCCGGCAGGATCAGGAGGCTCGCGAGGACGGACACGAAGAGCAGGTCGAACGCGGGGTAGGCCAGGGCGACCAGCTTCGTCACCAGCGGAGTGCCGTCGTCGACGGCGTAGGGCGCCATCAGGAACAGCCACGCCACGGCGCCCAGCCCCAACGTGACGACCGCGATCTCGATGACCGCGGTGCTGCTGCGGTGGCTGGAGCGCAGGATCGCGAAGCGCCACAGGGCGACACCGATCAGCGAGTACCCGACGATGAAGAAGAGGTCGGCCACCGACGGGAACGGGAGGTCCCAGCCGAAGACCTCGGGCCCGAGGTACCAGGAGACGTTGCCCACGCCGTAGGCCACGTGCCCGGCGACGAGGACCCACCAGGCGGTGGGGCGCGACGGACGGTGGCGCACGATGCCTACGACCAGCGCGCCGAGCATGCTCACGTGCAGGAGGAAGTAGACCCACGCCTGGGCCGCGTGCCCCGTCGGCAGCACGAGGTGTGCGGCCACGACGGCCCCGGTGAGCATGAGGAACGCCCACGCCGGGGCGGCGCATCGGCCCTCTCGCCGGGTGGTGGCGTCGTCCCGTGTCACGCTGATGGCATCCCCGAGTCGGAGGGTGCCGCGGCTCGACCCGGGGGGGTTCGCGGCACGCGGCACTCGACGCCGAGCCTAGGAGGTGCCTGCGTCCGGACGGACGAGACCATGGCCCGGACGGGCCCCGTCCGTCAGCTGAACTTCGTCGTCGGCCGCTCCCAGCGTTGCCCGTCGACCTCGAGGTCGACCTTCTCGTTGAGGAAGGCGATCAGCTCCGCGATGCGCTCGACCTCGGCGTGCGGGTCGTCGTACACCCACGCCACGTCCTCGAGGCGCTCGCCGCCGGCCACCACGTGGTAGTACCGGCTCGTCGTGCCCTTGTAGGGGCACGCGGTCGCGGTCCCCGAGGCTTCCAGCGCGTCCAGCTCGACATCGTCCGCGGGGAGGTAGAAGCGTGGCGGGAGCCCGGTCTCGAACAGGATCGACGGACGCCGGCTGTCCGCGACGACCTCGCCACCCACGCGGACGACCACGTGGCGGTCGGAGCGGACGACGTCGCAACGGTGGTACGGGTCACGCGCGTGGACGCCGATGCGCTCGGCCTCCTCCCACCACTCGTCGACCGCATCCCACTGGAAGGCGACGTGGCCGGCGAGCGGCGCCGCCTGCGGGAGCGGGTCCTGGTACCCCCACACCGCGTTCGCGCGCTCGACCCCACCGGCGCGGATGGTCCAGTACGAGGCGTCGCCCTTGAGCCCGCAGTGGGTCGTCAGCTCGGCGGGCTCGAGCAGCTCGGTGCGGACGTCCTCGATCGGGAAGTAGTAGACGGGCAGGAGGCCGGTCTCGTGGAGGAGTCTCGTCCGCGAGCTCTCCGCGACCGTCTCGCCGGCCACCACGACACGGACGCGGCGTGGACTGGCCTCGACGTAGAGGACGCCCTCCGGTGCGTCGTAGGGGAAGTTGAACGTGCCGGCGGGGCGATCGCCGAACGGGCCGGTGCCGATGGTCAAGGTCATCGCTCTTCCTCTGTTCTCGCTCGATCGCGATCGGCCGTCGGTTCGTCGGAGGCGGTCAGGAGATCCCCCGGTCCGCTTCGAGCAGTCGCAGCCAGACCTCGCTCATGGTGGGGAACGACGGCACGGCGTGCCACAGGTCGTCGAGGGTGAGGCCCGAGACGATGGCGATCGTGGCCGCGTGGAGCATCTCGCCCACGCCGGGCCCGGTGAACGTGGCGCCCACCACGGTCCGCTTCCCGCGGTCCACGACCAGCTGCGCGGTCCCGGAGACGCCCTCGCCGAGGAGCGCGCCGCCGGCGACGTCGCCGATCCCGTGCGACAGGGTCGTCACGTCGAGGTCCTGCTCGCGTGCCATGGCCTCGGTCCGTCCGACCGCCGCGACCTGCGGATCGGTGAACACGACCCGCACGACGGCCTCGTGGTCGGCGCGGGCCTCGACGTCCTTGCCGGCGAGATGGTCGCCGACGAGCCGGGCCTGGTACTTGCCGTGGTGCGTCAGGAGCGCCCGGCCGTTGACGTCGCCCACGGCGTAGAGCCAGCCGTCGATGCCGACCGCCCGCAGCTGGTCGTCGGTCTCGATGTACCCGTCCGTCTCGAGTCCGACGGTGTCCAGCCCGAGGTCGCCCGTGTTGGGCCGGCGGCCGGTCGCCACCAGCAGCTCGTCGGCCTCGAGCTCGGTCCCGTCCTCGAGGCGCAGGGTCACGGGCCCGTCGGTCCCGTCCCGTCGGGCGCCGACGGCCTTCGCGTCGACGTGGACGGTGATGCCCTCGGCGTCGAACGCCTCGCGGAGCTCCTCGCCGACGAACGGCTCCTCCGTCGCGAGGAGCCGGCCGCCCATCTCGACGATGGTGACCTCGTCCGCACCGAGCCGGCGGAACGCCTGCGCCATCTCCACGCCGACCACCCCGCCGCCGAGGACGAGCAGGCGGTCGGGGATCTCCTTCGCGGTGGTGACGTCGCGGCTGTCCCAGGTGCGGATGTCCCGCAGACCGTCGATCGGCGGGATGGCCGCGGAGGAACCCGTGGCGACGACCACGCCCCTGCGGGCCCGCAACGTGCGCGTGCCGTCGTCGGTCTCGACCTCGACGGTCCGCTCGCCGGCGATGCGACCGTGCCCGCGGATGAAGGTCGTACCGGTGCTCTCGACCCACTCGACCTGGTCCCGGTCGTCCCAGTGGGAGGAGAACGCATCCCGCGTGCGCAGGGTCTCCTCGACGTCGACCTCGCCGGTCACGGCCGGCGCGGCGCCGGGGACACGACGGGCGGCGGCGAGCGCCTCCCCGGGGCGGAGCAGCGCCTTCGACGGCATGCAGGCCCAGTAGGAGCACTCGCCGCCCACGAGCTCGCGCTCGATCAGCGCCACCTCCAGGTCGTTGTCCCGGGCGTACCAGGCGGCGTTCTCCCCCGCGGGCCCGCCACCGATCACGATCACGTCGAACTCGTCCCTCATGCCCGCTCCTCCGGATGTCCCACCATCCGTAACCCATGCCGGGACCGGATGCATCCCGTCCACCACGGACGGAAGGCTGCCGGGGGGGAGAGACGGGAGCCGCCGCCGCGGTCACCATGCACCGTCCCCGAACCCCCTGGAGCAAGCATGCCCACCGCGACGACCAGCCGACACGCCGACGTCGACGGCGTCCCCATCCGCTGGGAGGAGGGCGGCGAGGGCCTCCCGGTGGTCCTGGTGCACGGCATCCCCACGAGTCCGGACCTCTGGCGCCACGTGATCCCGCTCCTCGACGGCGTCCGTGTGCTGGCGTTCGAGATGGTCGGCTACGGCCGGAGCATGCGCGCCGGGCGGGACCGCGACATCTCCGTGGCGGCGCAGGCCCGCTACCTCAACGCCTGGCTGGACCACCTCGACATCGACCGCGCGATCCTGGTCGGTCACGACCTCGGTGGCGGCGTGGTACAGATCGCGGCGGTTGCCCGCCCCGAGCGGTGCGCCGGCCTCGTCCTCACGAACGCGATCTCGTACGACTCCTGGCCGATCCCGAGCGTGAAGGCCTTCGGTGCGGCCCCCGCGCTCGTCGCCCGGACCCCGGACGCGATGCTGAAGGCCGTCCTCGGGAGCCTCCTCGCCCGTGGCCACGACGACCTCGAGATCGGACGCGAGTCCCTCGAGCTGCACTACGCGCACTACGCCGATGCCGACGGCGGGGCGGCGATGGCACGCCAGGTCGCGGCACTCGATGTCGGGGACACGCTCGCGGTCGCCGACCAGCTCCGCCACCTGGACGTCCCGACGCGGATCGTGTGGGGCCTCGCCGACCAGTTCCAGAAGGCGCGCTACGGCGAGCGGCTCGCCCGTGACCTCGGCACCCGACCCATGGGCATCGAGGGCGGCAAGCACTTCACCCCGGAGGACCACCCGCGGGAGGTCGCGGGCGCCATCCTGGAGCTCGTCGCCGAGGTCGCCGCGACGACGAGGTCCTGACGTGGACGTCCCGCTCCTGTACGTCCACGGCTGCCCCAGCTGGGAGCTGGCCGACCGACGGCTCCGCGCGCTCGAGGACGAGCTCGGCTTCCCGGTGGAGCGACGTCGGGGGGAGACGCTCGAGGACGCGGAGCGCGTCGGCTTCCGCCGCTCGCCCATGATCCCCGTCGACGGCCGCGATCCCGTCGCCGAGGGGGACGAGCCCGTAGGACGCTCGTGCCGGCTCCACCGGACCCCGGACGGACTGGCCGGCGCCCCGACGGTGGAGTAGCTGCGCAGCGTCCTCGGCGGAGACCGGGCGGCAAGCTGAGGATCCAGGGCGGCGGCCCTGGATCCTCGTGGTGCGCGAGGGGAGACTTGAACTCCCACGCCTGTGAAGGCACACGGCCCTCAACCGTGCGCGTCTGCCAATTCCGCCACTCGCGCGTGACTGCGGGGAGAGGTACCCCCGCGGAGCGCGCATCGTAGCCTCGGCCGACGGGAGTCGCGAACCGCGACCGGCGTCGCTCACGGTGGCGCGGACGACCCCAGGGTCCAGGCTGCGGCGTCCCAGAACGCGAGCCCCGGCCAGGACGAGGGACGGATCCGCTGCACCTCCGACGACCAGGCGTGGAGCACGCCGATGCGGTAGAGCGGCAGCACGAGGGCGTCCGCCCGGGACCGCGTCACCGCATCGGCGAAGGGCACCGACCCCGGACCGGCGGCGTCGCCGGCGAGCGCGAGCTCGCGGTCGGTGGTCGTCCCGACGAAGCTCGGCGCCGGCCCCGTCCGCAGCGCCGACAGGCGGGCGTCCCCGCTCGCGCGCGCGGCCAGGACGAACTCCGGCACCGGCTCCGCGATGAGCTCCAGGCCGCCGCCGGCGGAGCGGAGATCACGCTGCAGGGCGCGACCGGTGAACGCGATCGCCTCGGCCCAGCGCGGGAGGACCACCGTCGGCTGACCCACCTCCACCCCAGCACCCGGGGCCACACGCGAGGCCGGGCCGTCGACACCGGGCACGACCGACGCCGCCGGCTCGCCTGCCGGTCCGAGGAGGCCTTCGACGAGCTGGCTCACGTCGATGGCCGCCGCGACCGCGCGCCGGCGGTCGAGGGCATCCGCGCCGCCCATCCGCCCATCGGGACGCCACGACAGGGCCACCGTGGTGCCGCCGACCGGGGCGGCCGCCTCGACGCCGTCCAGACGACCTGCCCGCTCCACGCCGTTCAGCGCGAGGTAGCCCAGCACCACGTCGGCGTCGCCCCGCCGGAGCATCCCCAGCGCCGCCTCGTAGCGCGGCACGATCAGCACCTCGACACGCTCGAGGACCGGCGCACCGAGCGGACCGTCCGTGTGCGCGGTGAAGCTCGTCCGCAGACCCGGCACGTGCTCGTCGAGGACGAACGAGCCCCCGGCCACGGGGATCCCCGCATCGAAGGCGGCGAGGCCGTCCCGAGCCAGCACGGCGGCCGGCAGCACCCCCACCCCGTCGAGGAGCGCCCACCAGCGGGCGTACGGGCGGTCGAACCTCAGCCGCACCCGATGCTCGTCGACGGAGCCGACCTCGACGAGGGGCGCGAGCTCGGCGGCGCGCGGCCCGTCGCGGAGCGCCGCGAGCGTGGCCACGACGTCGCCCGCGGTCACCGCCGAGCCGTCCGACCAGCGCCCCGGCCGGAGGTGCAGCTCGACGCCCCACCCGCCGGCGTCGGCGACGATCTCCCAGTCCTCCACCAGCGCCGGGACGAGCTGGCCCGCAGGGTCGTAGCGGAACAGGGGCAGACCCCAGAGCGCGGCGAGGTCGGCGGCCACCGGGTCGTCGCCGCGGAGGTCGAGGAACGACGCCGGGCCGTCGGGGACGGCCACCCGCACGACGCCGGCGGGCACGCGCTCCGGCAGCGCCGCGCCGGCGGAGAGGTCGACGGCCGCACGGTCGACCGGCTGCACCTCGGCGCGGGGGGCGGCGCAGGCGGCGAGGGACAGGACGGCGACGGCCACGAGCACCAGGCGACGGCGTCGTCGCGCGGGTCCCCGCACCGCTCTCAGTGGTCGCACCTACGGTCGCTCCTCGAGCCAGACCTGGGCGAGGTCGACCCCGCCCAGCGGGTTCAGCACGAGCCCCCGCACCGTCGGCGCGACGACCCGGTCGTGCTCGTAGAACAGGATCGGTGCGACGACCGCCCCGTCGAGCACCCGCCGCTCGACGTCCCCGTACAGCTCGTTCCTGCGTTCCTCGTCGAGCTCCCCGCGCGCGGCGGCGAGGAGCTCGTCGATGTCCGCGGCCGCGAGACGCGTGAGGTTGTCGGCACCGATGCGGTCGGAGCCGAACAGCGGATGCAGGTAGGAGCCGGGGCTGGGGTAGTCGGCCTCCCACCCGAGCCGGAAGATCTCCATCTCGCCGGCCCGGAGCCGCTGCACGTACGGCTGCAGGTCCATGGCCTCCACCTCGACCTCGAGGCCGATGCTGCGCATGTCCCGGGCGATGGCCTGGGCGATGGCGTCGTGGGTCCGGCCGCGGTTGTGGAGGATCCGGATCGGCTCGAGCTCGCGGTCCGCCAGCAGGTCACGCGCCAGATCGGGGTCGAAACGGCAGGTCGAGCAGGCGTCCTCCTGTGCCCCCGGGATCGACGGCGGCACGATGCTCTCGGCCACCACGCGCGTCCCACGGGTCACCGACTCGACGATGCGGTCCCGGTCGATCAGCGCCGACAGCGCACGCCGCACCTCGGGGTCGTCGAAGGGCGGTACCGCGGTGTTGAAGCCGTAGTAGTAGATCGTGCTCGACAGGCCGTCGAGCAGCCCCGGCCCCGTGTAGCCGTCGTCCGACAGGCCGAACTGCTCCACCGCCTGCGTCAACCGATCGGTCGGGACGTCCGCGACGTGCAGTTGGCCGGCCTCGATGTCGTCGTACTGCTCGTCGCGCCCGGGGTCGTCGCTGTAGATCGGGAAGACGACCTCGTCGAGTCGCGGCCCGCCCTCCTCCACCGGACGTGCGCGCGCCACGCGGATGAACTGGTCGTGCTGCCACGGCTCCGCGAGCTGGAACGGGCCGTTGCCGATGGGACGCTCCGCGAACACCTCCGGTGCGGCGTCGGCGGCCGGTGGGACCGGCGCGAGGCTGGGGTCCGCGAGCACCTCCGGGAACTCGGCGAACGGGTAGCGCAGGCGGATCACGAGGGTGGCCGCGTCGACCGCCTCGAGGCCGGCGAGCGACGCGCCGGTGGCCTGCGCCTCCTCGAACCCCACGACGGCCTCCAGCCGGTGGGCCACGAAGGAGCGCGGCTCGGCGGTGCCGGAGGCGATGCGGTCGAAGGCGCGGACGAAGTCGGTCGCCATCACCGGCGAGCCGTCGTGGAACCGTCCCTCCGGGTCGAGCGTGAAGGTGAACTCGGTCGCGTCCTCGTTGACCTCCCAGGACCGCGCCGCCGCCGGACGAGGGCGGAGATCGCCGTCGAGCCGCACCAGCGAGTCGAAGACCGCGTCCGCGACGATCCGGCCCTCCGGGTCGGCGAGGAAGCGCGGGTCGATCGCCGCGGGGTCGGCGCCGAGCGCGAACCGCAGCGACCCGCCGCCCGTCTCGACCGGGGCCCCGAGGTCGGGCCCGGTCGCGGTGGGCTCGGAGGCGGTCGGGCGCTCCCCGGGGCGCGCGACCTCCCGGTCCCGGCACGCGCCGGCGACGAGCGCGAGCGCGGCGACCAGCGCGAAGACGGGGAGCGTGGTCCGACGCACGGGGGTCCTGCTCGTCGGGTCCTAGTGGACGAGGACGAGGAGGACGTTCGTGATCGTGAACCCGACGGCCGCCGCGACGGTCAGGCGGTCGAGGTTCTTCTCGACCATGGCGTTGCCGTGCAGGCCGCCACCGCCGCCGCCGAACATGTCGGACAGGCCACCACCGGTCCCCCGGTGGAGCAGGATGAACAGCACCAGCACCATCGAGAAGATCACGTGGATCACGATGAGGAAGATCTCGAGCACGGTGCCGGGGTCCTTCGGAAGCGGGTGTGCGGGCGTCGGTGACGGACCGCGGGATGTGGAGAGGAGGCTACCAGCCGACCGCTGCGCGGTCGTCGAGCCCCCGGTCCGGGCGCTGTCTAGCGGACGCGGTCCTCGAGCGGCCGGCGGGTGAGCCAGTAGACGCCGAGGCCGTTCGCCTCGCTCGACAGCACCGGCGGTGAGGCGCGCCACTGGGCCACGAGCTCGTCGTCGACGCGGATGGTCGGCCGCGGCTGGATCGGGAGGCTGCGTCGGGCGTGGGCCTCGGGGCAGGTCGCCCCGCCAGCGGCGCAGGCGGCCAGTGCCGCCCGGGAGACCTCGGCCGGGTCGTCGTCGATGACCGGCGCGACGGGGGTGCGTGCGGAGCCGGTCTCGAGCTGACTGCGGCGGTAGACCTGGAAGACGCGGTGCTCGACGGGAGCCTCGGGGGTGACCGTCGGCTCCACGGCCGAGGTCCAGACGACGGCCACGGCGTCGCGGTCGCCGGCGTCGCCCGCGACCAGCCGTGGGACCTCCATCGCCGCGCCCACCGCGACCGTCAGCACGGTCGCGACGGCGAGCAGCTCGACGCCTCCCCGCGTGCGGGTGAGAGGCGGCTGCTCCTCGACCAGGTGCTGGACGCGGCCCACGAGCGTGCCGCTGGGGACGAACGCCGCGCAGGCGGCGTCGGGCCGGCCGGCGTCGATGACCTTGAGCAGCCCGCTCGCGAGCGCACCCGGGCGGCGCGTGACCCGGACCGCGCACTGGTCGGCGGCGAGCTCGCGCTCGGTGTGGAGCTGGCGCAGCGCCCAGCGTCCGCCCGGCACGAAGAAGAAGACGTCCCGGACGATGCCGAGGAGGAGGGCGACGAGGTTGTCCCGCCGACGGAGGTGGGCCAGCTCGTGCGCGAGGACGCCCTCGAGCTCGCCGTCGTCCATGCGCTCGGTCAGCGAGCGGTCGAGGACCACCAGCGGGCGACGGATGCCGACGGCGCTGGCACCACCCGGACAGTCGTCGACGAGGGCGATCGGCGGCAACGGGACGCGCATGCCATCGGCCACGGAGCTGGCGATGCGGTGGACGCGCGCGGTGGGCGCCGTCGCGGCACCGCCCATGAGCCGTCCCCGCGTCCGGCGCACCCGGGAGGTGCGCAGGACGATGCGGACCGCCGCGATGGCCGCCCAGGCCGCGACCGTGATCGGTGCCGCGAGCGGCGCGAAGTGGAGGTAGCTGTCCCGGATGGGCACCGGCAGCGCGTCGACGGCATCGACCGGCAGCATGACGAACGGCAGGTCGAAGCTCGTCCAGGTGAGCGCGACCACGGCCATGAGCGCACCGGCCGGCACGAGCGCGGTCGCGGCGCGGATGCCCGGCGTCCGCAGTCCGACCCGCAGCAGCAGCCGACCGAGGAGTGCCGCGGCGACCGAGGCGACGATCACACGGATCGCGATGCTCTCGGTCGGCACGCTGAGGAGGACACCCATGTCTGGCACGGAGGTCAGGACTCCAGGTCCCGGCGGCGTTCGACGGCGGACCGCAGCTGGTCGAGGGTGACGTCATCGACGTCGTCGACGACCTCTGCGAGGTAGGAGGCGGCGGGCTCGGGGTAGCGCTCGAGGAGCCAGCCGAGGACCGACCCCAGGGTCTCGCGAGCGTAGTGCTCGCGCGACACGAGCGGGCGGTAGCGGTGCGCGAGTCCTGCCGTGTCACGGCGGAGCAGGCCCTTGGCGGCGAGCCGCGTCATCGTGGTCATGACGGTCGTGTAGGCGATCTTGCGGGAGGCCGCGAGCTGGTCGTGGACGTCGCGGACGGTGGCGTCGCCGAGGCGCCAGACCACGTCCATGACGTCCTGCTCGAGCGGCCCCAAGAGGGACTCCAGGGGGTCCTTGCGGCGGGTCACCGCGTGCTCCTTCCTGCCGGTCGTCCACCCGAGGGCGACGACCGTCTGCGTCGGTGCCCGAGCCTACGCCCCCGCAGCGGCCAGCGCACTGACCTCCGCGGTCCGTCGGCGGGGCGGTCCTAGGCTCGGCGGGATGCCTCCTCCTCCGGATCGGGTGACCGTGCACGCCTCCTGGCGTGGCCTGGCCGCTGCCGTCGCCAGCCCGCTCGTCCTGCTGGGCTTCGCCGTCTCGTTGCTGGTCCTCCGCGGGCCCGGGCCCGTCGCGATCGTGGCGCTCGTCCTCGGGCTGGCTCTCGCCACGGTCACCCTGCTCGACTACCCGCGCCGGACGGAGTTCGCGCCCGACGGCGTCCACCGCGTCTGCATGCTGCGACGTCACGTCCTCCCGTGGCCGGAGCTCGTCGCCATCGAGCGGACGGGGGGATCGGCCCGGGAGGCGTTCCGCCGGCGGGACGAGCACGCCGCGACCACGCCCCGCGGCGGGCTCGTGGCCCGCGGCGCCGGGAAGCGACGCTTCCTCCTGACCGACCGGGTCGAGAGCCGCAGGGAGTTCGACGAGCTGCGAGCGCTCCTGGGCCGACTGGAGGTCCCGACCGTCCTCCGCGCCGGACGGCCCAGCGCCGACGCTCCTCCCACCGATCTGTACCGGCGCACGCGCGCCGGCGACCGCCAGGACCGCCCGTGAGCGCCACGACCGACCAGCCCACCCCTGCCGGCGAGCACGATCCGCTCGGTCGCAACTACCGCAAGCTGTGGACCGCGAGCTTCATCTCCAACCTCGGCGACGGCGTCGACGCCGCGGCCCTGCCCCTCCTCGCGGCGGCGCTCACCCGTGACCCGACGCTGTTCGCCGGCGTGGCGGTCGCGGGCCGCCTCCCCTGGCTCGTGTTCGCGCTCCAGGCGGGCGCGATCGCCGACCGGGTCGACCGCCGGCGCCTCATGGCCGGCGCGAACGTCGTCCGGTTCGCGCTGATGGCGGTCCTCGGTGTCGCCGTCCTCGGCGACTGGGCCAGCATCTGGCTGCTCTACGTCGTGGCGTTCTCGCTCGGCATCGCCGAGACGCTGTTCGACAACGCGGCCCAGGCGATCATGCCCAGCGTCGTGACCCGGCCGCAGCTCGAGCGCGCCAACGGGCGCCTCTACGCCGGCGAGATGGTGGCGAACCAGTTCCTCGGCCCGCCCCTCGGTGGCTTCCTGTTCGCGGTCGCCGCCGCCGTCCCGATCCTGCTCGACGCCGGCACGTTCCTCGTCGCCGCCGGGCTGATCGCCTGGATGACCGGCAGCTACGCCGCCCGACGGCCGACCCCGACAGCGGCGGCCGGCGGCCCCGGCGTGGTCGCCGACCCGGACCCGACCGCAGCGGCGCGGGACGACGCCCAGCCGGCCATCGGGGAACTCCCGAGGCGGCGGATGCGGGCCGAGATCGCCGAGGGGCTCGGCTGGCTGTGGGGCCACCGGCTCCTGCGGACGCTCGCCGTCCTGCTCGGGTTCATGAACGGGCTGTCGATGATGTTCTTCGCGACGTTCGCGCTGTTCGCGACCGATCCGGACATCCTGGGGCTCGGCGAGATCGGGTTCGGGTTCCTGCTGACGGCCGGCGCCGCCGGTTCGGTGCTCGCGAGCCTCGTGGCGGGGCGCATCGTCGAGCGCGTCGGCCGCGGACCGACGCTGTGGACGACCCTGATCGGCTCCGTCGTCATCCCGGTCGCGACCGGAGCGAGCTCGGACGCCTTCGTCGTCGGCGCCTTGTCCGCCGGCTTCGGCTTCGTCGCCGTGGTGTGGAACGTCGTGACGGTGTCGCTCCGGCAGACCATCATCCCGGACGAGCTGCTCGGACGGGTCAACTCCGTCTACCGCTTCATCGGGTGGGGCTCGATGCCGATCGGCGCGTTCCTCGGCGGCCTCATCGCCAGCTCGTTCGGGCTCCGCGCCCCCTGGTACGTCGCCGGCGGGGTGATGGCCCTCGCGCTGCTCCCCGCGACGCGGGTCATCACCTCACGCACCATCGAGGAGGCGCGCGCCGCGGCGCAGGACTGACCGCCGGCGTCGTGGGCGGCTCAGGCCTGCGTGATCCCGGTCTCGGACTCCGCGAGGTGGACCTCGCGGCCGAGCTCCTTGACCCGCTGCACCAGCGTCTCGTCCGGCCCGAGGGCGTAGTGACAGCTGGCCCAGTGCCCCGGTCGGACCTCCAGCAGCGGCGGGACGTCGGTCACGCAGTTGTCCTGGGCGATCGGGCAACGGGTGTGGAACCGGCAGCCGCTCGGCGGGTCCGACGGGCTCGGGAGGTCACCCTCGAGGATGATCCGCTCGCGCGAGTGCTCGAGGTCGGGGTCCGCGACGGGGACCGCGGACAGGAGCGAGTGGGTGTAGGGGTGCGCCGGCGCCTCGTAGAGCTCGTCGCGGTCGGCGAGCTCCACGATCTGCCCGAGGTACATCACGGCCACGCGGTCCGAGATGTGGCGGACGACCGACAGGTCGTGGGCGATGAAGAGGTAGGAGAGCTCGAACTCCTCCTGGAGGTCCTCGAGGAGGTTCAGGACCTGCGCCTGCACCGACACGTCGAGCGCGGAGACCGGCTCGTCCAGGACGACGAGGTCCGGGTTGACGGCGAGCGACCGGGCGATCCCGATCCGCTGGCGCTGGCCGCCGGAGAACTCGTGCGGGTAGCGGTTGCCGTGCTCCGGCGACAGCCCGACGGCGGCGAGGAGGGCGCCCGCGCGCTGCCGCGCCTCCTTCTTGTCCGTGCCGTGGATCTGCAGCGGCTCGGAGATGATGTCCTGGATCGGCATGCGGGGGTTCAGCGACGCGAACGGGTCCTGGAACACCATCTGCATGTCCTGGCGGAGCTCGCGCATCCGCCGGTTGCCGGCCGCGACCACGTCCTCGCCCTTGAAGCGCACCTCACCGCTCGTCGGCTCGACCAACCGCAGGAGCGTGCGACCGAGCGTGGTCTTCCCGCAGCCGGACTCCCCCACGATCCCCAGGGTCTCGGTGTGGCCGAGGGTGAACGAGACGCCGTCGACGGCGTGGACGCTCCCGACCTGCTTGCGGAGGATGCCCGCGCGGATCGGGTAGTGCTTGACGAGGTCGGTGACCTCGAGGACGGGGTCGCCGGTCGGCGTGGTCGCGACGGAGCGATCGGTGGCCGTCATCGCGCCACCTCCGCCTGGCGCTCGCCGAAGTCCGGCAGCTCCTCGGCGAAGTGGCAGCGGGACTGGTGCGTCCCCGCGGGGTCGAGCGGTCGCAGCGCAGGCTCCTCGTCGCGGCAGATGGCCTCGGCGAACTCGCACCGTGGCCGGAAGGCACACCCCTCGGGGACGTTGATCGCGGACGGTGGCGCGCCCGGGATGGGGCTCAGCCGCTCGTCGGTCCGCTTGGAGAACGTCGGGATGGAGCGCATGAGCCCCTGCGTGTAGGGGTTCTTGCTGTGGTAGTAGATGGTGCCGGTGTCGGCGGTCTCGAACAGCCGCCCGCCGTACATCACCTGCACGCGCTCGGCGACGCCGGCGACGAGTCCGAGGTCGTGGGTGATGAGGATCATGGCGGCGCCGGTCGCCTCCTGGGCCTTGCGCATGACCTCGATCACCTGGGCCTGGATGGTGACGTCGAGCGCCGTCGTCGGCTCGTCCGCGATGAGGAGCTTGGGCTGGTTCGCGATCGCCATGGCGATCATGGCGCGCTGGCGCATGCCGCCCGAGAACTCGTGCGGGTAGTTCTCGACGCGGATGCGCGGCTCGGGGATGCCGACGAGCTCGAGCAGCTCGACCGCCCGGGACATCGCCGCCTTCTTCGACACGTCCGGGTGGTGGATCCGGATCGCTTCGGCGAGCTGGTTCCCCACGGTGAACACGGGGTTCAGCGCCGTCATCGGGTCCTGGAAGATCATCGCGATGTCCTCGCCCTGGATCCGCCGCATGTCGCGGTCGGAGAGCGCGAGGAGGTCACGGCCGTCGAACGAGATCGAGCCGGTGATGTTGGCGCTGCGCGGAAGCAGCCGCATGGTCGCCATCGCGGTCACGGACTTGCCCGAGCCGGACTCGCCGACGACCGCGAGCGTCTCGCCCGGGTGCACGTCGAAGCTGACGCCGTTGACGGCCTTCACGAGACCGTCGTCGGTGTCGAACGACACCGAGAGGTCGCGGACGGAGAGGAGGGGTTGCGAGCTCACGCGTGTCAGCCCTTCCGGGTCGTCGGGTCGAGCGCGTCCCGGAGGCCGTCCCCGAGGAAGTTGACGCACAGGGCGATCAGCACGACGAAGCCGCCGGGGATCAGGATCGTGGACGGCCGGCTGTCGATCGCCCCCTTCGCCTCGTTGACGAGGTTGCCGAGCGTGGGCGTCGGCGGCGTCACGCCGACGCCGAGGAACGACAGCGTCGACTCCAGGATGATGGCGGTGCCGATCAGCAGGGTCGCGTTCACGATGATCGGCCCGAACGTGTTCGGGAGGATGTGACGGACGATGATCCGGGGAGCCCGCGCACCTGCGGCCTTCGCGGCGAGCACGAACTCCTGCTCGCGGTACTGCAGGAACAGCCCACGCACCACGCGGGCGATCCCCGGCCACAGGAGGAACGCGAGGATGATCGCGATGCCGTTGGGGCTGGCGCCGTAGCGGACGCCGACGACCAGCAGCACGACCAGTGCGGGGACGATCAGGAAGAGGTTGATCACCTGGCTCAGGAGCGTGTCGACGACGCCGCCGAAGTAGCCCGCGATCGAGCCGATGATCGTGCCGATGAGGGTCGTGAGGAGGGCCACCACGAGCGCGATGCGCAGCGAGAACCGGCCGCCGTGGAACGTGCGGACCATGAGGTCGCGCCCGATCTGGTCCGTCCCGAAGGGATGGGCGATGGAAGGGCCCTGGCGCATGGCGGCGACGTCGATGTCGCGGAACCCGTAGGGCGACAGCACGGGTGCCACCCAGAAGGAGATGGCCAGCAGGATCAGCAGCGCCGCCGCGAACATCGCCACCTTGTGGCGGCGGAACCGGTCCCAGGTCTGGCGACCGAACGAGCGCGTGGTGAAGGAGATGCCCTCGCGCTCGTCGACGATCACGTCCTGCGCGGGGGCGGTCGTCGCCGGCTGGGAGTCGATCGTGCCGACGCGGGGCGCAGCGTCCTCGCTCGTGGCCGGCGCCTGGTCCGGGCGGAGCTGCTCACTCATAGCGGATCCTCGGATCGAGCATGCCGTAGACCAGGTCGGCGATGAGGTTGAAGAAGATCACGAGCATCGCGATCAGCATCACGATGCCCATCGTGAGGTTGAGGTCGCCCTGGAAGATCCCGTCCAGGAGCAGCGGGCCGAGACCAGGCCACGAGAAGATCGTCTCGGTCACGACGGACCCACCCAGCAGCGCCGCGAAGTCGATGGCCCAGATCGTCACGAGCGGGATCATCGCGTTCCGCAGCCCGTGCTTGAGGATCACCCGCCAGCGCGGGAGCCCCTTGGCCCGGGCGGTGCGGATGTAGTCGGAGTTGATGACCTCGAGCATGGACGCGCGCTCGAAGCGCGACTCCGCCGCGGTGATCACGAGCACCAGCGTGAGGATGGGCAGGGTGTGACTGCGGATGATGTCCACGATGCTGCCCATGTGCATCTGCGAGACGTAGAACGGCTTGGCGTCGAACCAGTCCTGCCACCACACCCCGAAGATCACCTGGAGCACGAGCGCGAAGAAGAAGGTGGGCATCGAGATGCCGACGAACGAGAAGCCGGTCACGAAGTAGTCGGACTTCGAGTACTGGTTCACCGCCGAGAAGACGCCGAGCGCGATCGCGAGGACCGCGATGATGAGGAAGGCCGGGATCGCCAGCTGCGCGGTGTTGGCCATGCGCTCCATCACGAGCGGGAAGACGTCGAAGTTGCCCTGCGAGGGGGCCTGACCCATGTCCCCCGTGGCCGCACCGAGCATCCACTTGCCGTACCGCACGGGGATGGGGTCGTCGAGGTTGTAGAGGTCGATGATGCGGTCGAAGGCGGCCTGGTCACACGTGGTGCAGGTCGCGAGCTTCGCCAGCGGGTTCGCCACCGACGCGGTCAGGGCGTAGACGATGAACGTGCCGACGAGCAGCAGCGGGATCGTCGTCATGATCCGACGCGCGACGTAGGCGAACACGACGTCACCCTCCCTCGTAGGTGGACGTGCCCCGAGGCCGGGAGTCTAACGGGCAGCCGCCTGCAGCACGCCCAAGTGCGCAGGGAGAACGCTGGCCCGGAGGGTGGCCGCGGGGTGGAACGACGGAGGGGGCCGGGACCGGCCCCCTCCGAGGTTGGTCGGGCGGGCGCGTCAGGTCGACGCGCCCGCCCGGGGTCAGGTCACTCAGCCGCCGGGAGGTAGTCCACGACGTTCACGAGCGGGCCAGCCGAGTTGGCGTCCGGCGCCACAGCCCCGCGCTCGAGGCGCTCGTTGCTGTAGGCGTAGTAGGACGGCTTCTGCGTGAGTGGGATCACGACGAGACCGTTCTCCGGGTCCTTCTCGAGCGTGGTGACGAACTTGTCCATCTCGTTGTAGCAAGCGGCGCGCTCGTCATCGTCGACGGTCGCGTCGCACTCGTCGGCCATCGCGTCGAACTCGTCGTTCGCGAAGCCGTACGGGTTGTTGCCCGAGCCGGACAGGTAGGCGACGTGGTTGGAGCCCGGCCACGGGCCACCGACCCACGCGAACTGGGTGATGTCCCAGATCTCGCAGTTGCCCTCGGTCCCGCCCGAGTTGGCGCAGGCGATGGCGTCGGGGTTGAACGGCTGGGCGCCGAAGTAGTCACCACCGGGCACGTTGTCGATCACGACCTCGATACCGGCCGGCTTCAGCTGCTCGATGATGAGCTGCTGCTGCAGCTCACGGAGCGCGTTGCCGCCCGTGGTACCGACCCGCAGCGACAAGGGGCCGCGCTCGGGGTGCTCGTAGATGCCGTTGGCACCCTCGGTGTAGCCAGCCTCCTCGAGGTTGGCCTTGGCCTCGTCGACGAGGTTGCCCAGGTACTGCGCCTGGTGGTCCTCGTAGGCGGGCTGGTTCGACATCCAGTAGGTGTTGCCCTGGCCCTCGGCCGGCAGCGCGTCGCCGAACAGCGGCGTGTACAGCGCCGACATCACCTGGCTCTTGTCGAGCGCGTAGGCGATGGCCTCACGGACCAGCGGGTCGGACAGGTGCGGGTTGAACAGGTTGAAGCCCCAGTGCTCGTAGACCGGGCCCGCCTCGGAAGCGATCGTGAACGCCTCGTCGGTGGAGATCCGCTCGCCGAAGGCCGTCTGCGGCTGGGTGAAGATCATGTCGGCCTCGCCGGCCTTCAGCGCGTTGATCTGCGCGTCGGTGTCGGCGACCCAGTTGATCCGCACGCCGGAGACGCAGGCGGCACCGGCGTTGGTGACGTCCGGGCTCGTCGACCCGTGGTACTCGTCGTTGCGCTCCAGCTGCATCGAGTTGCCGCGCTCCCACTCGCCGAAGAGCATCGGGCCCGAGGACGGCAGCGTCTCGCCGTTGTGCTCGAACTCCGGGAACGCCGCGTTGGCCTCCTCGGCGGTGGTCACGACGTGGGTCGGGAACACCTCGGAGAAGAGGGCCTTGTAGCCGGCGAAGAACTTGTCCATGGAGATCGTGAACTCGGTGTCGGAGTTCACGGTGAAGTCCGTGATCTGGTCGTAGCCGGTGCGGTCACCGATGAGGTAGACGCCACCCTCGCCGGTCTCGGCGTCGTAGCCCTCCATGATGATGTCGAAGGTGCCCTTGACGTGCTCCGCGGTCAGCGGCGTCCCGTCGGACCAGGTGAGGCCGTCGCGCAGCTTGTAGTCGATCGTGACGGAGCCGTCCTCGGCCTCGTTCACGGTCGCTTCCTCGGCCAGCAGCTCGGGGATGAACTCGGTCGCCGCGGAGACGCCGTACAGGCCGTCCCAGAGCGACTGGCGCACCCACGAGGTGATCGAGAGGTTGTTGTTCGGGTCGTCGAGGTGCATGTCCGGCGGCTCCTGCTCGTGTGCCCACACGAGCTCCGCCTCGCCGCCACCCTCGCAGTAGTTCGCGGGGTCGACCTCCTCGCCGGTCTCCGTCGGGCTCGACGTGTCGTCGGCCGCCGCGGTCGTCTCCTCGCCCGAGGGCTCGTCGCCACCACCGTCACCGCACGCCGTCGCGACGAGCGCGACCGCCGCGGCGGCGGCGACGAGCCTCCGCGCACGCTTCATGTCCCTAGCCACCGTGTTCCCTTTCGTTGGGCGGCCGGCTCGTGATCCCCGAGCGGCCCGGGCGGGCAGCTGTACGGAAGGGAGAGCCGAGGTGTCCTGAGGTACTGCGTCCGCGAGGCTACTACCGGGGTCGTACGACGTCGCGCATCTCCCCCCCTCGTGCGTGACGCGCACGACGGGAACCCGGCTACCGGCGCCATCCGACGATGAGCGCGAAGTCGTCGGAGTTGAGGCTCGCGCCGCCGACGAGGGCGCCGTCGATGTCGGCCTCTCCCATCAGCTCGCGGATGTTCCCGGGCTTGACGCTGCCGCCGTACTGGATGCGGATGCCCGCGGCGGTGCCGTCGTCGTAGAGCTCGGCGAGCTCGGCACGGATGGCGGCGCACAGCTGCTGTGCGTCCTCCTTGGTGGCCGTCTCGCCCGTGCCGATGGCCCAGACCGGCTCGTAGGCGACGACGAGCTCCTCGGGGTCGGTGACCTTGACGCCGGCGAGGGAGCCGCGGAGCTGCCCGACGACGACCTCCTGGGCGCGGTCCGCCTGGCGCTCCTCGAGCGTCTCGCCGACGCAGACGATCGGGCGCATGTGCTGCTTCTGGACCGCCTTGACCTTGCGGTTGACGACCTCGTCGGTCTCCCCGAACAGCGCCCGCCGCTCCGAGTGCCCGCAGATCACGTAGTCGACGTCGAGGCGCGCGAGCATCGGCGCCGACACCTCGCCCGTGAAGGCGCCCTCGGACTCCCCGTGGCAGTTCTGCGCGCCGAGACCGATCGGGAGGTGGTCGGAGTCGATCAGCGTCTGGATCGACCGCAGGGCGATGAACGGCGGGCAGACCACGATGTCCTGCCCCTCGTAGTCGTCCTCCTCGAGGTGGTAGGTCAGGCGCTGGACGAGCTGGATCGCCTCGAGGTGATCCTTGTGCATCTTCCAGTTGCCGGCGATGATCGGGCGCCGCTCCGTCACGTGGTGCTCCCTGGGAGGTGTGGTCGTCGGGGTCGGCCTGCGACCCTAGTCCGGGGTCCGGGCGGCCCCGGCGGTCCGGTCCCGTCCGACGGGCGCCCAGTCGGCGTGGAGACCCGCGTAGACGCCCCGCGCGACGACGAGCTCCGCGTGCGTCCCGTCCTCGACGAGCCGCCCGGCGTCGAACACCAGCACCCGGTCCGCGGCCTCCGCGGTCGAGAGCCGGTGCGCGACCGTGACCGCGGTGCGGCCCGCCGTGAGGTGCTCCAGCGCCCGCTGCATCCGGACCTCGAGGGCCGGGTCGACCGCCGACGTGGCCTCGTCGAGGACCAGCAGGTCCGGGTCGGCGATCCAGGCGCGGACGAGCGCGACGAGCTGCCGCTCGCCCGAGGACAGCCGGCCGCCCCGCTCCCCCACATCCGTCGCCAGCCCGTCGGGCAGGCTCGCGATCCAGTCGTCGAGCTCGAGGTCGGTGAAGGCGGCGGCGAGCTCGGCGTCGGCGGCCTCGGGGCGCCCGTAGCGGACGTTGTCGGCGATGGTCCCGGCGAAGAGGAACCCCTCCTGCGGCACGAACGCCACCCGCGACCGCAGGGACGCGAACGCCACGCGGTCCAGGGGGACGCCGCCGATGGCGATGCTCCCGCCGGTCGGGTCGAGCAACCGCACGAGCAGCTTGGCGAAGGTGGACTTCCCCGAGCCCGTCTGGCCCACGACCGCGACGCGGGACCCCGCCGCGAGGTGGACGCGCACGTCGCACAGCACGTCGGGGCCGTCGCCGTAGGCGAACCGCACGTCGTCGAAGCGGACGTCGAGGCGCCCCGCGGGGAGCTGCTGCCCGTCGGCGGGGTCCGCGATCTCGCGCGGCGTGTCGAGCACCTCGAGGATGCGGCGGATGCCCGCCGCTGCCCCCTGCGCCTCGTTCAGGACCTCGACGACGGTCTGGACCGGGTCGATGAACACCGCGACGAGGAACAGGAAGGCGACGAGCGTCCCTGCGCTGATGTCGCCCAGCAGGACCCCGCCGGCGACGACCGCGGCCGTGACCGAGGCGGCGAACAGCTCGGCGGAGGAGAACAGCACCGCGCCCAGCGTGCCGGCGCGGAACTCGGCGGAGCGCTGGGCGTCGACCGCCTCGTCGACCCGCTGCTTCGACCGCTCCTCCGCGCCGTAGGCACGGATCGTGGGGAGCCCGACGATGACCTCGCTCAGCGCTGCGAGCGTGTCCCCGACCTTGACGCGCACGCGGTCCCAGGCGCGGGCCAGCACCCGCTGCGCCAGCAGCAGCATCGCGGCGTAGACGGCGGCGCCGGCGATCACCAGGACCGCGAGCCGCCACTCGTAGAACAGCATCACCAGCAGCGTGACCGTGATCTGGCCCGCGCCGATCATCATCCCGACGCCACCCCACTCGAGGAAGTGGCTGATCGCGTTGACATCCGAGGTCACGCGCGAGACGAGCGTCCCCCGTCGCTCGGCCTGCACGTGCAGCGCCGAGAGGTCGTGGATGTGACGGAAGGTGACCACGCGCAGCTGCGCGAGCCCATGGGCGGAGCGCGCCAGCAGGCGGTACAGGGCCACACGCGTGCTCACGAGGGTGAGCAGCAGGACGACGACGGCGATCGCGATGGCGGGGAGCGCGGCGGCGACGTCCGCGCCGCCGGGGGCGAGGAGCTGTCCGTCGATGACGCGCTGGAGCACGATGGGGACGACGACCTGGCCGATGGTGCCGACGAGCGCGAGGGCGACCGTCATCCCGACCCCCCGCTTCAGCTCCGGAGCGATGCGGGCGATGCGGCGGATCGCCGCGATGGTCCCGCCCGTGTCGGCCTCGTCCCCGACGGTCGCGTCGACCGTGACCGCGCTCACGCCTGGACCTCCGCGCGCTCGGCCGTGCGGCGGGCGGCGTCCACCTCGTAGGCCGTCAGCAGGCGCGCGTAGCCGGGCTCGGAGGCGAGGAGCTCCTCGTGGGGGCCGTGCGCGACGACCCGACCGTCCTCGACGTACGCGACCTCGTCGGCGAGCACGATGCTGGAGCGGCGGTACGCGACGAGCACGACGGTGGCCGGCAGCGCCGCGTCCCGGAGGCGGCGCAGGATCGCGGCCTCGACGCTGGGATCCAGCGCCGAGGTCGCGTCGTCGAGGACCAGCACGCGCGGCCGACGGACGAGCGCCCGCGCCAGCGCGATGCGCTGGCGTTGTCCTCCGGACAGCGTCGTGCCGCGCTCCCCCAGGGGCGTGTCGTAGCCCTGCGGCAGGTTCGCGATGAAGCCGTCCGCGCCGGCGAGCCGCACCGCGTCCTCGACCTGCTCGAACGGGACGTCGGCCCCGAGGGTCAGGTTGCCGAGGACCGTGTCGTCGAACAGGAACGTGTCCTGCGCGACGTAGGCGACCTCGCTCGGGACCACGCCGGGCGCGAGGTCACGGAGGTCGCGACCGTCGAGCTCGACCGCGCCGGCGTCCGGGTCCCAGAGGCGCGCGAGGAGCAGCGTGAGGCTCGACTTCCCCGCGCCGGTGGGGCCGACGACCGCGAGCGTCCGCCCCGCCGGGACCTCGAGCTGGAGGTCCTTCAGGACGGGTGCGCCGCGGTAGCCGAAGGTCAGGCCGCGCCCCGTGACCGGCGCCGGCGTGATCGCGTCGGCCTTCGTGCCGACGCCGTACGGAACGGCGTCGTCGGTCTGCAGGACCTCCTCGACCCGCCGCGAGCCGGCGACGCTGTTCGCCGCGTCCCACATGAGGAACCCGATGAGCTTGATCGGCATCGACATGAGCGACAGCAGGTAGACCACGCGGACGATCTCGCCGGTCGCGACCGCACCCTCGGCGACCCGGTGGATCGCGAGGAGGAGGATGAGCGCGGACCCGAGCGCGGGCAGCGTGTCGGTGATGGCCCGGTAGCCCGTCCAGGTCTTCCCGACGCGGGCGAACTGGTCGGCGAGGGCCTCCGCGGACACGGCGAAGCGCGCGGTCTCGAACTCCTCCCGTCCGAGGGACTTGACGGTCAGCGCCCCGTCGAAGCTCTCGTGGGCCTTGTCGCCGAGGTCCCCACGCCGGCGCTGGAGCTCCTGCATCTCCTCGAACGTCAGCCACGCACCACGCATGTCGATCGCGATCACGATCAGGAGCAGCGCCGCGGCCGCCGCGCCGAGCCAGGGGTCGGTGAGCGTGATGACCGTGACCGCGCCGAAGACGAGGAACACGACGCCGGTCGCGAAGGGCAGGGGCGCGAGCACGAACGTGGCCTGGCGCGCGTCGTTGTCGGCGACCGAGAGCAGGTCACCCGTCGAGCGGCCGCCGTACCAGTGGAGCGACAGCCCCAGCTGGTGCGCGATGAGGCGCTTGCGGATGCGGGACTGCGCCGTGAACTGCAGCCACCCGGCGGTCGCCCGCCGCAGCACGATCCCGGTGGCCTTCCACACCGCCACGCCCAGGATCAGCAGCAGCGCCGAGCGCAGCCGCGGTCCCGCGGCCTGGCCCTCGTCGAGGACCGGGATGATGAGGTCGTCGGTGACGTGGCCGATCACGACCGCCGACGCGATGATCGCCGAGGTGAACGCGATGGCGCCCGCGGCCGCGACGGCGTACACGACCGGTTGGTCGCGTATGAGACGTCCGATGAGGCGCAGCCCGTCGCCGATCACCTCGGCGGGGGTGTCCACGGGACGTGGGACGGAGCTGGACACGCGGAGAGCCTGACGCCGACCGGAGGGGCACGCGGAGGTCAGCCGGCCGATGCTAACGGACGAGCCCGAGACGCCCGCGCAGGCCGGGCGTCAGGAGCGCAGCGCCTCGACCCCAGGGACCGTCGCCCCCGAGGGAGCCCGCCGCGTCAGCCGCGGAGTGCCTCGACCCCGGGGAGCTCCTTGCCCTCGAGGAGCTCGAGGGAGGCGCCGCCGCCGGTCGAGACGTGCTCGACGCGGTCGTCGAGGCCGAGCTGGCGGATCGCCGCCGCGCTGTCGCCACCGCCGACGACGGTGAACGCCTCGGTCGCCGCCATCGCCTCGGCGACCGCACGGGTCCCGTGGGAGAACGGCTCCCACTCGAACACGCCCATGGGCCCGTTCCAGAAGACGGCGCCGGCCCGGCGGATGACGCCGGCGTAGGTCTCGCCCGTGTCCTTGCCGATGTCGAGCCCCAGCTGGTCCTCGGGGATCGCGGCCGCGGGCACGCGGTCGTACGGCGCGTCCTCGGCGAACGCCGTCGCGACCACGACGTCGGTCGGGAGATGGACGTCGATGCCGCGGTCGCGGGCGCGGGCCACGAGGTCGCGGACGGTGTCGATCTGGTCGACCTCGACCCGCGACGCACCGACGTCGAGACCCTCGGCCCGCAGGAACGTGAAGCACATCGCCCCGCCGACGCAGATGGCGTCGACCTGCTCGAGCAGCCGCTCCAGCACGACGAGCTTGTCGCTGACCTTGGCGCCCCCGAGGACGGCGACGTAGGGCCGGGCCGGGTCGGCCTGCAGGCCGCCGAGCACCTCGAGCTCGCGCTCGAGGAGGAAGCCGGCGTAGGCGGGGAGCCGGGCCGGCACGCCGGCGATCGACGCGTGGGCGCGGTGCGCCGCCCCGAAGGCGTCACCGACGTAGACCTCCGCGAGCGACGCGAGCGCGTCGGCGAAGCCGTCGTCGTTCGCCTTCTCGCCCGGGTCGAACCGGAGGTTCTCGAGGAGCAGCACCTCGCCCGGCGCGAGGGCCTTGGCCTTCGCCTGGGCGTCGTCGCCCACGATGTCGGACGCGACCGTCACCGGACGACCCAACAGCTCGCCGAGCCTCGCGCCCACCGGGGCCATCGACAGCGCAGGATCCGGCTCGCCCGTGGGGCGGCCGAGGTGGGACGCGACCACCACGGCCGCGTCCCGGTCGAGCAGGTACCGCAGCGTCTCGAGCGAGGCCTCGAGCCGCAGGTCGTCGGCGACCTCGCCGTCGGCGAGCGGCACGTTCAGGTCCGACCGCACGAGCACGTGCCTGCCGGCGGGATCGAGGTCCCGGACCGAGCGGATGCCCTCCCAGCCGGACGCCATCAGAGGCGGGCGCCGACGTAGGTCACGAGCTCGGCGAGGCGGTTGGAGTAGCCCCACTCGTTGTCGTACCAGCCGAGCACCTTGACGAGGTTGCCGTTGGCCATCGTGCTGAGCGAGTCGAAGATGCACGAGTGCGGGTTGCCGACGATGTCGGTCGAGACGAGGGGCTCGTCGGAGTACTCGAGGATGCCCTTGAGGTCGCCCTCGGCGGCGGCCCGGAACGCGTCGTTGACCTCGTCGACCGTGACCTCGCGGTCGAGGACGAGCACGAGGTCGGTGATGGAGCCGTCCGGCACCGGCACGCGCAGCGCCATGCCGTCGAGCCGGCCCTCGAGGACCGGCAGCGCGAGCGACGCGGCCTTCGCGGCCCCGGTCGTCGTCGGGATGATCGACAGCGCGGCGGCGCGAGCGCGGCGCGGGTCCTTGTGCGGCGCGTCCTGGAGGTTCTGGTCGCCCGTGTACGCGTGGATGGTCGTCATCAGGCCCTGCGTGATGCCGAACGCGTCCTGGAGCACCTTCGCCATCGGGACCACCGAGTTCGTGGTGCACGAGGCGTTGGAGATGATGTGGTGGCTCTCGGGGTCGTAGTTCGACTCGTTGGCACCGAGGACGATGGTGGTGTCCTCGTTCTTGGCGGGCGCGGAGATGATGACCTTCTTGGCGCCGGCGTCGAGGTGCTTCTGGGCGTCCTCCCGGTTGGTGAAGAAGCCGGTCGACTCGACGACGATGTCGACCTGGAGATCCTTCCAGGGCAGGTTTGCCGGGTCGCGCTCGGCGAGGACCTTCAGCTGGTCGCCGTCGACCACGAGCCCGTCCTCGCCCACCTCGACCGTCCCGTCGTAGCGACCGTGGACGCTGTCGTACTTCAGGAGCAGCCCCAGCGTCTTCGGGTCGGTGAGGTCGTTCACCGCCACGAAGTCGATGTCGAGGCCGTTCTTCTTCGCGGCCCGGAAGAGGTTGCGGCCGATGCGGCCGAACCCGTTGATCGCGACGCGCAGCGCCATCTGGGAAGCTCCTGATCGTGTTCGGGGGACGTCCGGAATCGAGCCTAGCCGTCCTCCGACAGGGCCAGGATCCGGCGCATCCGACGATGGACGGAGGACTTCCCGACGGGCGGATCGCACAGCTCGCCGAGCTCCGCGAGCGACGCCGCGGGGTTCGCCAGGCGGACGAGCGCGACCTCGCGGAGGTCCGCCGGCAGGCCGTCCCACCCCAACCGGCCGAGCACCTCCGCCACCGCGGCGGTCTGGTCGGCCGCTGCCTCGATCGTCCGCCGGACGTTGGCGGCGTCGGCGTTCGCCAGACGGGTGGCTTCGTTGCGGAGGCTGCGCCGGAGCCGCTGCTCGTCCCAGGCGAGGAACGCGCCGCTGGCTCCCATCGCGGCGAGGAGCGCCCCGATGGTGTCGCCCGACTTCACGACCACCCGCGGCCGCTCCCCCGTGGTCGCGTGGGCGGGATGCTCGGTGACGCGGGCGACGAGCTCGGCGAGCCGTTCCGCCAGCGGGTCGCTGCCGGTCGCGATCTCGAGATGGGCGGCGCGGCCCGGGGCGCTCACGGACCCGGCCGCGAGGAACGCGCCCCGGACGTAGGACAGCGCGTGGGCGTCCGCCACCACCATCTCCGCCGGCACGTCCCCTGACGGCCGGCCGTCGGGGTCGAGCATGCCGATGTCCCGCGCCAGGTCGTCGGCGCGGGCGGCGACCACCACGACGTACGTGCTGCGCCGACGCACCCCGCCCGGTGCGCGGACCTGCACCTCGGGACGGAGGTCGTAGATGCGGTGGAGCAGGGCGAACGTGCGCCGCGCCACCGCCCCGGAGGTCGTCCCCACCTCGAGGGTGAGGCGCTCCTCCGCCGGCGCGCCGGGATGGAGGTGGAGCGCCCCGCCGAGGCGGAGGACGGCCGCGAGCTCCGCCCGTGCGGTGCCGCGGTCGCCGGCGCCGCGCTGCGCGAGCTCCTGCTTCACGCGCTCGGTGAACCCGCTGCCGTGGCTCACGCGCGGACGAGGTCGCGGAGGATGCCGGCGAGCGCAGCGGGATCGTGCCCGTCGTCGCCGTCGAGCAGGTCGGCCGCGATCAGCTCGATGCCGCGGTCCGCGACGGCATCGAGGTCGGCCTGCAGGGAGCGCCCGGGTCCGTTCGGGCGCGCGCCGTCGTGGGCGACGATCGCCTGCAGGCGGAGGCCCGGGACGTGCTGCTCGAGTGCGTCGAGGTGGTCGGCGAGCGTCATCCCCTCGGTCTCCCCCGGCTGCTCGCGGAGGTTGGCGACCAGGACGACCGGCGCCGTGGCCGCGCGCACCGCGTCGGCGACGGCCGTGACCAGCAGGTTGGGCAGCAGGCTCGTGTAGAGCGATCCCGGACCGAGCACCACCAGGTCGGCCACGGCGATGGCCTCGACGGCGGCGGGGGTCCCGACCGCGTCCCCGGGCTCGAGCCAGACCTTCTCGACCCGCTTCGTGCCCGCGACCGCGACCTGGCCCGCCACGTGGTCGCCACCGTCGGCCTCGGCGTGCAGCCACACCGGCGTCGTCGTGCAGGGCAGGACCCGCCCGCGGATGCCGAGGAACGACGCGAGCTCGTCGAGGGCCGCGACCGCGTCCCCGCCGTGGAGGTCCTCCAGCGCCACGAACAGGAGGTTGCCCAGGCTGTGCCCATCGAGCTCGCCGCGGTCGAAGCGGTACTGCAGCAGCTCCACGAGCCGGGAGTCCGGGCTCAGCGCGGCGAGCGCCATCCGGAGGTCGCCGGGCGGGAGGACCCCGAGGTCCCGGCGCAGCCGGCCGGAGGAGCCACCGTCGTCGGCCACGGTCACGACGGCCGTCACGTGGTCGACGGCGAGCGCCAGTGCCTGGAGCGACCGGTTCAGACCGTGGCCGCCCCCGAGCGCGACGGCGCGCACGCCGCGGGGCGAGGAGCCGGGCACGCTCACTCCTGGCCGAGGTCGCGGTGGTCGACCGTGACCGGGACGCCGCTCGTCTCGCTGAGGTAGGAGCCGATGGCGTCGCTGATCGCGACCGACCGGTGCCTGCCTCCGGTGCATCCGATCGCGATGGTGAGGTGGCGCTTGCCCTCGTCGATGTAGCCCGGCACGACCACGTCGAGCAGCGAGCGGAAGGCGGCGATGAAGGGCTCGGTCGCCGGCTGGCCGAGGACGTAGTCGCGCACCGGGGCGTCGAGGCCGTTGTAGGGGCGGAGCTCGTCGACCCAGTGCGGGTTGGGCAGGAAGCGGACGTCCATCACGAGATCGGCGTCGCGGGGCGCCCCGTGCTTGAAGCCGAACGACACCACGTTGATGTGCAGCGCCGCCTCGTTCGGCTTGCCGAGCGCGTCGACCACGCGGTCACGCAGCTCGTGCACGTTGAGGTCCGAGGTGTCGATGACGAGGTCCGCGAGGCCGCGGATCTCGGTCATGAGCTCGCGCTCGTTGCGGATCCCCTCGAGCACCCCGCTGTTGCCCTCGGCGGCCGGGTGCCGGCGCCGGGACTCCTCGAAGCGCTGGACGAGCTCGTCGTCGTCGGCTTCGAGGTAGACGACCTGGACGTTGCCCGTGGTGCGTCGCAGATCGCGGATCGCGTCGACCAGGCGACCGAAGAACTCCCGGCCGCGGATGTCGGCGACGAGCGCCATCCGCTGCACGCTCGACCCCGGCCCGAAGGCGAGCTCGACGACCTTGTCGAGCAGCGTCGGCGGCAGGTTGTCGATCACGAAGAAGTCGAGGTCCTCGAGGACCTTGGCGACCTGCGTGCGTCCCGCACCGGACATGCCCGTGATGATCACCACCTCGGGGGTGTGGACGTCCGTCTCTTCCACCGCCGTGGTCGGCGAGCTGCTCACGTGGCCTCCTCGAGCGCCGCGTCCTCCGCGTGGAGGTGGCGGTACACGGTCGTCGCGATGGTACGGGAGATGCCCTCCACCCCCATGAGGTCCTCGATCGACGCGAGGCGCAACGCCTTCACGGAGCCGAAGCGCTTCAGCAGCGCCTTGCGTCGGGTCGGGCCGATCCCCGGGATGCCGTCGAGCTCGGAGGACGCCACGCTCTTCTTCCGTCGCGTCCGCTGGTAGGTGACGGCGAACCGGTGGGCCTCGTCCCGCAGGCGCTGGACGAGGTACAGGGCGTCCGATCCGCGGGGCAGCACGACCGGCTTCGAGCGGCCCGGCACCCACAGCTCCTCGAACCGCTTCGCCAGCGAGACGAACCCGATGTCGCCGAGGATGGTGGCCGAGGTCTCGGCGTCGCCGCGGACCTGCGCGATGCCCTCGAGCGCGGCGCTCAGCTGGCCGGGGCCGCCGTCGATGATCACGAGGTTCGGCGGGTACGCGAAGCGGCGGATGTCACCCTCCTCGTCCTGCACCGGCGCCGCCCGCTCCTCGACGTAGCGCGAGAACCGCCGACGCATGATCTCGCGCATCGCCGCGAAGTCGTCGTTCCTGTCCTGGCTCAGCTTGAACCGGCGGTAGTCCGACTTCTTCGGCAGGCCGTCCTCGAACACCACCATCGACGCCACGACCTCGGTCCCGCCGAGGTGCGAGATGTCGTAGCACTCGATCCGCAGCGGGGCGTCGTCGAGGTCGAGGGCCTCCTGCAGCTCACGCAGCGCCTGGGTCCGCGAGGTGAAGTCGCTGGCGCGCTTGAGCCGGTTGCGCTGGAAGGCTTCGCGCGCGTTCTCCTCGACCGTCTGCAGGAACGCGGCCTTGTCCCCGCGCTGGGGGACGTGGAACCGGACCTGCTGGATCGGACGGCCACGCTCGCCCTCGCGCGACGCCCGCCGGAGGTCCGCCAGGAGCCGGCCGAGCGCCTCGACCTCGTCCGGCTCGACCGGGACGAGCACCTGCGGCGGCACGTCGTCCTCGCGCTCCTCGTAGAGCTGGATGAGGAACTGCGTCAGCATCTCACCGGTGGTGAGCGGCTCCACCTTGTCGACCGTCCATCCCTTGCGGCCCACCAGCCGGCCGCGCCGGACGAAGAACGCCTGGACCGCGGCCTCGAGCTCGTCCTCGTGCACCGCGATGGCGTCGAAGTCCTCCGGCTTCTCGGCGACCATCTGTTGCTTCTCGAGCGCCTTCCGGGCGGCGAACAGCTGGTCGCGCAGGCGCGCCGCGGCCTCGTAGTTCATCTCCTCCGCAGCCGTCGCCATCAGGCGCTCGAGCTCCTGCAGGACCGGCTCGGTCTCGCCGTCGAGGAACGCGGCGAAGCGGTCGACGAGCTCGCGGTGCTCCTCGAGCGACACCACGCCCGTGCACGGCGCGGCGCAGCGGTCGATGTGGTGCAGCAGGCACGGACGGTCGGTGCGAGCCGCACGGTCGTAGACGCCCTGCGAGCAGGTGCGGATGGGGAAGACGCGCAGCAGCAGGTCGAGCGTCTCGCGGATCGCGTAGGCGTGCGCGTACGGACCGAACCGTCGGTCGCCCTTCGCGACCTTGCCGCGCTTGACCCGCGCCCGCGGCACGTCCTCGGACGTCGTGACGACGAGGTAGGGGTAGCTCTTGTCGTCGCGGTACTTGACGTTGTAGCGCGGGCGGTAGCGCTGGATCAGCGTGTACTCGAGGTGGAGCGCCTCGACCTCGTTGTCGACGAGGATCCACTCCACGGAGCGCGCCGCTTCGAGCATCGCCTGGGTGCGCGGGGCGATGTTGTGCCACGCCTGGAAGTAGTTCCCCAGTCGCTGGCGGAGCGACTTCGCCTTCCCGACGTAGATGACGCGGCCGGTCTTGTCCTTGAACTGGTAGCAGCCGGGCGCGTCGGGGACCGCGCCCGGCTCGGGCCGGAACGTGAGCGCAGGGTTCTGCAACGCGGACCTCGGGATCGCCCGCAACGACGGGGGCGCCCACGGTACCGGCGCCGGTGGGCCGGACCGGGCGTGGCCGGCTCCCCCGTTACGCTCGTCGGTCCGCCCGTCCAGGAACAGCGATGTCCGCCCTCCCGTCCCTGCTGCTCGCGCAGGAGCCCGACCTCACGACCTTCGCCGGCGCGTGCGGCGAGGAGCCCGGCTGGCTGTGCGGTCTCGTCTGGCGGCTCTCGAACGGGGACGGCGAGCTCGCGCGGACGGCCGACGTGTTCTTCGCGACGCCCGCGCGGATCGTGCTGATCCTCCTGATCGCGTTCCTGATCTACCGCGTGACGCGGCGGCTGACCGACCGCTTCGTCGCGCGCATGGAGCTCGAGGTCCGCCGGCGCGTCGAGCGCGGCCACGAGCTCGGGACGAACGCCGGCACCCCACGGGCCGAGACGCGGCGGATGCAGCGGCTGCACGCCATCGGCGGGGCCATCCGCTCGGCGCTGGGCGTGGTGATCTGGATGACCGCGCTGCTCCTCGCGCTGTCCCAGGCGGTCGACCTCCGGCCGCTGCTCGCCGGTGCCGGGCTGGCCGGCCTGATCATCGGCTTCGGCGCGCAGAACCTCATCCGTGACTTCCTCGCCGGCGTGTCGATGCTGGTCGAGGACCAGTTCGGCGTGGGCGACTGGATCGAGGTGGAGAAGAAGGTCGGCGAGGTCGAGAACGTCGGCCTCCGGGTGACCCGGATGCGCGACATCGACGGCGTCGTGTGGCACATCCCGAACGGCGAGATGAAGACCGTCGGCAACCTCACCCAGCACTGGGCGCGGGCCACGCTCGACGTGCCGTTCGCGCTCGACACCGACATCCCGACGGCCCGACGCATCGTCCAGGCCGTGGCGGACGGGATGGCCGACGACCGGGAGTGGGGCCAGGACATCATCGCGCCGCCGGAGATCTGGGGCGTGCAGCACTGGGGACCCGACGGCCTCTCGCTCCGGCTCGTCATCCCGACCCGCCCCCTGCGGAACTGGGACGTGAACCGTCAGCTCCGCGAGCGCCTCAAGCACGCGTTCGAGCGCGAGGGCATCCGGATGCCAGCGCCCTTCCTCGAGGTCGGCGGCCAGCGCTGGGGCGAGCCGGTCCGCGTCGCCGACGGGGACCCGCCCGCGTCCGAGCCGTGGGACGGCACCTCGCCTGAGGACGGCCCGGCCAGCACGACCGACCGCATCCCGACCGTGGGCACGCCCCGCCCCGAGCCCGGCGGGCGCTCGACCGTCGACCTGTAGGGACCCCTGCCACGGGCCCGGTCGCGGCCCATAGGGTTCGGCGTTGACGGCGACCTCGCGGAGCGGAGCGACCCATGGCGCACGTGCTGCTCTTCCACCACGCCCACGGACTGACCGACGGGGTCCGGGCGTTCGCGGACGACCTCCGTACGGCGGGCCACGAGGTGACCCTCCCCGACCTCTTCGACGGGGAGATCTTCGCCACCGTCGAGGAGGGCGTCGCGCACGCCGAGGAGGTCGGCTTCGGCACGCTGATCGACGCGGGCGTGGCGGCAGCGGACGGGCTGCCGTCCGACCTCGTGTACGCGGGGTTCTCGCTCGGAGCGATGCCGGCGCAGAAGCTGGCGCAGACCCGGACCGGCGCACGCGGGGCGCTGCTGTACCACTCCGCCGTCCCCCTCGGCGAGTTCGCGTTCCCGGCGCAGTGGCCCGCCGACGTGCCGCTGCAGATGCACGTCATGGTGGACGATCCGTTCGAGGACCTGCCGGTGATGCAGGGGCTGGCCGCGACGACCGGCGGCGAGCTGTTCACCTACCCCGGCGACGCGCACCTCTTCACGGATCGCTCGCTGGGCGACCACGACCCGGAGGCCGGGAGGCTGGCCCTCGAGCGGACCCTGGCGTTCCTCGACCGGCTCAGATGATCTCGCGCAGGAACTTCCCGGTGTAGCTGGCACCGACCTTGGCGATGTCCTCGGGGGTGCCCTCCGCCACGATCGTGCCGCCCCCGCTGCCACCCTCGGGGCCGAGGTCGATGAGATGATCGGCGGTCTTGATGACGTCGAGGTTGTGCTCGATCACGATGATCGTGTTCCCCTTGTCGACGAGCCGGTGGAGCACGTCGAGCAGGCGACGGATGTCCTCGAAGTGGAGGCCGGTGGTCGGCTCGTCGAGGATGTAGACGGTCTGACCGGTCGCGCGCTTCTTGAGCTCGGAGGCGAGCTTCACCCGCTGGGCCTCACCGCCCGACAGCGTGGTCGCCGGCTGACCCAGCCGGACGTAGCCGAGGCCGACGTCGTTCAGCGTCTCGAGGTGGCCGGCGATCGCGGGGAGGTTCTGGAAGAACCCGAGTGCGTCCTCGACGGTCATGTCGAGGACCTCGGAGATGGTCTTGCCCTTGTAGTGGACCTCGAGCGTCTCGCGGTTGTAGCGCCGGCCCTTGCACACCTCGCACGGGACGTAGACGTCCGGGAGGAAGTGCATCTCGATCTTGATCGTGCCGTCGCCCTTGCACGCCTCGCAGCGCCCGCCCTTGACGTTGAACGAGAACCGGCCCGGCTGGTAGCCGCGGACCTTCGCCTCGGGGGTGGTCGAGAACAGCCGGCGGATGTGGTCGAACATGCCGGTGTAGGTCGCGGGGTTCGAGCGGGGCGTGCGACCGATCGGTGACTGGTCGACGACGACGACCTTGTCGACGTGCTCGAGCCCCTCGATCCTCTGGTGCTTGCCCGGGATCT
>JAHWKB010000046.1 GCA_019348115.1 Actinomycetota bacterium
GGGAACAGGACCTTGCCGGGGTGCGAGACCCGCACCTCGTGCCCGTCGACGGCGATCGTCGTCTCGTCCTTCGCCACCGGGCGGACCCTAGGTCCTCCGTCCGGTGCGGGACGGGACTCAGTTCGAGAACGCGGTGCGGCGTGCCTGGCGCTCGATGTACTCGGTGAGGCGGGTGTGGAGCTTCGCGGCCGTCAGCTCGGCCTGCGGGTGGTGGCCCTCCTGGCGCGCGATCCACAGGGCGCGGAGGCTCCCCTCCCAGGTGGCGGTCTCGTCCACGGTCACGGTCCAGCCGGGGAACTCGTCCTCGAGCCACGCGATCACCGGGGCGCTCTCGCGCGCGGCGGTCCCGGCTGCGGCCTGCGTCTGCGTCCGGTCGGTCACGTCGGGTCCTTCCCACGCGAGGGAGGGGGGAGGGATCCTCGCGTCTCACCAGCGTCAACGTACGCCGGGCGTCGTCGGATTCCGCCCAGGACCCGGCCGTGCGGTCGGACGCGAACGGACGGGGGGCCGGAAGGACGTCGCCCGAGCAGGGACCCTACGGTCCCGTGGCGAAGACCTCCCGTCCACGCATGCCCGACGCAGGTCCGTCCCCGAACGTCAGAGCCAGGAGCCCCAACGGTGCGCGAGTACACGACCCCAGGTGCGGTCGATCTGATCGAGACCGATCACCTCGTCCAGCCCATCATCGCCCACGCCCAGCAGCGCCCCGACGCGCCCCTGCTCGCGTACCGGGATGGCGACCGCTTCGTCGACGTGACCTGCATCCAGGTCTGGGAGCGGGTCCGCGGGCTCGCGAAGGGCCTCATCGCCCTCGGCGTCGAGCCGGGCGACCGCGTGGCCCTCATGTCGTCCACCCGCATCGAGTGGGTGCTGCTCGACTACGCGATCCTGGCTGCCGGTGCGGTGACCGTGCCGATCTACGAGACGTCCTCGGCCGAGCAGGTCGAGTGGATCCTGTCGGACTCCGAGGCGGTCGCGGCCGTCTTCGAGTCCGACGCGCTCCGCGCGGAGTCCTACGACCCGATCGCGGACGGCGTCCCGACCGAGCACGTCCTCGTCCTCGACGCGGGTGCCGAGGACGAGCTCCACGCCAAGGCGGCCGACATCGACGACGCCGTCCTCGACGAGCGGCTGTCGAAGCTCACGATCGACGACATGGCGACGCTCATCTACACGTCCGGGACGACCGGCCGCCCCAAGGGCTGCGTCCTCACCCATGGCAACCTCCGCTGGGACGCCGTGCAGTCGCTGAAGGTCATCCAGGAGCTCGTCCAGGAGGGCGACTCGCAGCTGCTGTTCCTGCCGCTCGCCCACGTGTTCGCCAAGATCCTGACGCTCTCCTCGATCGAGACGGGCGCCAAGGTCGGCTTCGCCACGAGCATCGACAAGCTCCAGGAGGAGCTGCCGATCTTCCAGCCGACCTTCCTCGCGGCCGTCCCGCGGGTCTTCGAGAAGGTCCTCGCCGGGGCGCAGCAGAAGGCCGCGGCGGACGGGAAGGGCGCCATCTTCGACAAGGCGGCCGACGTCGCGATCCAGTACTCCCGCGAGCAGCAGGAGGGCGGTGCCGGCTTCGGCACGAAGATGAAGCACACCGTCTTCGACAAGCTCGTCTACGGCAAGGTCCGTGCGGCGTTCGGTGGCCGGTTGCGTGCGGCGGTGTCCGGCGGTGGCCCGCTCGGCGAGCGCCTCGCCCACTTCTTCAACGGCGTCGGCGTGCAGATCTACGAGGGCTACGGCCTCACCGAGACGAGCCCCGTCCTCACCTGCAACAGCCCGGCCCTGTGGCGCATCGGCTCGGTCGGCAAGCCCATCCCGGGGACCACGATCCGCATCGCCGACGACAACGAGATCCTCGCCAAGGGCGGCCAGATCTTCCAGGGCTACTACAACAACGAGGAGGCCACCCGCGAGGCGGTCGACGAGGACGGCTGGTTCCACACCGGTGACCTCGGCTCGCTCGACGACGACGGCTTCCTGCGCATCACGGGGCGCAAGAAGGAGATCATCGTCACGGCCGCCGGCAAGAACGTCGCGCCGGCGCCGCTCGAGGACCGCGTGCAGTCGCACCGGCTCGTCAGCCAGGCGATGGTCATCGGCGACAACCGCAAGTTCATCTCCTGCCTCGTCACCATCGACGAGGAGGCCTTCCCGACGTGGGCCGAGGAGCACGGCAAGAGCGGGAAGTCGGTCGCCGACCTCACCGACGACGACGAGCTCCGCGCCGAGATCCAGCGCGCGATCGACCACGCGAACAAGGCCGTCTCGCACGCCGAGGCGATCAAGAAGTTCGTGATCCTGCCGGAGGACTTCACCGTCGAGACGGGCGAGCTGACGCCGACCATGAAGGTGAAGCGTCGCGTCGTCGAGGACAAGTACGACGCGACGATCGACTCGATCTACGCCGGCTGACCGCCGCCTGTCACCGGCAGAGGTGCAGAGCCTGCGGGGCGACTCCCCTCCCGGCGCTGTCCGGGTCCGGGGTCCAGCGGTCGCACCTACCGTCACGACGCTCGGCGACGGGTCCTCCGGTGGTTCCTGACCGGAGGTGCCTTCCAGGCGCCCGCGCGCTCTCCACAGGCTCTGCAGGACCAGCGTGCGCTTCTGCGGGCGGCCTGTCCAGGGCCGTGCGTCCCGACGGCACCCGGCGCGCGAGGCGCCCGCGCCGACCCGGGTACCCTGGCAGGCCGCAGTTCCACGCCCCCGACCCGAGGCTGTCCGTGCCCCCCGAGGAGAAGACCCCGGCCGAGCTGGCCGCGGCCATCGGCGTCCCCGGCGTCGAGCGGCACGTCCTCCTCTGCGTCGACGAGGACTGCGACCGCAACGAGGTGTCCTGGACGTACCTCCGCCGGCGGTTGCGCGAGGAGGGCCTCGAGCGCCGGCGCGTGCACGCGACCCAGGCACGCTGCCTCGGCATCTGCGCCGGCGGTCCGGTCATGGTCGTCTACCCCGAGGGGACCTGGTACGGCGACGCCACGCCAGAGAACGTGGAGCGGGTCATCGCCGAGCACCTCGACGGTGGGACGCCGGTCGAGGACCTCGTGTTCGCCGAGGCGCCGCTCGAGCCGCGCGGATGACGGCTCTCGACACGCCCGCCGCGTCGGGCGCGCGGTCGACGACCCTCCAGCTCACGTTCGTCCCGAGCGACATCGTCCCCGCCGGCGGGGTGTTCGCGCTGTGGGGGACCGACGACGTCGCCGGCGCCGCCACCGCGCTGGAGCTCCCCGCCGGCGACCCCGGCCTCCTCCGCACCGTCCGCGCCGGCGATCCGGTGACCGCCGCCGACGTGTCGGCACGGACGGTCCCGCTGCTGCCGGTGCTCCGGCGCCTCGCGGCGATGCCGACCGGTGCGGACTGGCCGGCGTGGCGCCGCCCCGCGGACTCGATCCTCGCGTGGAGCACGGCCGCGAAGCTGGCGCTCGAGACCGTCGTCGGCGGCCACCTCCTCCCCGGCTTCCGCCCCGCGGCCACCCCTGCCCAGGGCGTCGCGCTGTGGCGCGCCGTCCCGCCGGCGGACGGCCGGCTGACGACGCTCGCCGAGGCGTTCCCGGTGGCCGGTCACGCGCTGCGCCTCGCCGACGACGACGCCGCGATCTGGGACCCCCACGCGCTCCTCGCGGCGTTCATGGACGCGGTCGCCGACGTCTGCGCACGCCAGGGACGTCGCCCCGATCTCGACCCGCGCCGGCGCGGGCCCCGCCGCCCGTGGGCGGAGATGTGGGGCGCGGCGCTCACGAGCTCCGACCCGACCGTCGCGCACCTGCGCCTGCCGTCCGAAGAGGTCGCGGAGCAGGTCGACGAGTGGGCCGGCCCACTCCTCGGCCGCGACACCCGCGCCACCGCCCGCCTGGCCATCCGGCTCGAGCCGCCCGTGGTCGGCGACGGCGGCAGCGACCAGCTCCCCGCCCGGCTCGCCGCGACCGAGGAAGGCTGGACGCTGCAGCTCCTGCTCCAGTCGGTGCTCGAGCGTGAGGAGACGGTGCCGGCCGCCGAGGTGTGGGAGCGCCCCGTCGGCACCCTCGAGCTCGCGGGTCGTCGCGTCGACGACGCCCAGGAGCTCCTCGTCCGTGGCCTGTCGGAGGCCGCACGGCTGTACCCGCCGCTCGACCGCGCCCTGTCCGAGGCGCGACCGACGAGCGTCGGGCTCGACGCCGGCGAGGTCGCGACGCTCCTCGGCGAGGGCTCCGAGGCGCTCACCGCCGCCGGCTTCGGCGTGCTCGTGCCGCCGGAGCTGCGCGAGGCCGAGACCAAGCGGCTGCGCGCCCGCATCCGTATCGGTGGCACGCCCGTCGACGGGCGCGTGACCGGCGCCACGAGCTTCGACCTGTCGAGCCTCACCGACTTCCGCTACGAGATCGCGCTCGGCGACGAGACGCTGTCGCGCGACGAGTTCGCCGAGATCGTCGCGCTCAAGCAGCCGCTCGTCCGCTGGCGCGGCCAGTGGGTCCGCGTCGACCACGAGCAGGTCGACCGGCTCGCCGCGCTCGACGGCACGACCGGCACGGTCAGCATCACCGAGGCGCTCGCCGCGGCGCTGTCCGGCCAGCACGAGGTCGACGACCTCGGCTGGGTCGAGACCGTCGCCGCCGGCGACATCGCCGCGCTCCTCGAGCGGCTCCGGACCTCCGACCGCCCCGACGAGGCCGAGATCGTGGGCATCGACGGGACGCTGCGCGACTACCAGAAGCGCGGGGTCGCGTGGCTCCAGGCCCTCACCGGGCTCGGGATGGGCGGCGTCCTCGCCGACGACATGGGGCTCGGCAAGACGCTGATGGCGATCGCGCTCCTGACGTCACGGCCGGACGACCGACCGTCGCTCGTCGTCTGCCCGACGTCGGTGGTCGGCAACTGGGAGCGCGAGATCCGCCGGTTCGCGCCCGACCTGCCCGTCATCCGCCACCACGGCCCGGAGCGGCCGAACCACCGCGGGGCGTTCCCGAAGGGGCACGTCGCGATCACGAGCTACGCCCTGATGCGACGCGACATCGACCTCCTCGAGGACATCGACTGGGACGTGGTCGTGTTCGACGAGGCACAGCAGATCAAGAACCGCGCGTCGAAGGGCGCCAAGGCGGCGCGCGCGCTGCCGGCGCGGGCACGCATCGCCATGACGGGAACGCCGATCGAGAACCGCCTGTCGGAGCTGTGGGCCATCGTCGACGTCACCAACCCGGGACTCCTGGGGAGCCAACGGGCGTTCAGCGAGCGCTTCGCCGCCCCGATCGAGCGCTGGCGCGACGAGGAGGCGGCCTCCCGCCTGCGCCGGCTCGTCGCCCCGTTCGTCATGCGTCGGCTCAAGTCCGATCCGGACGTCGCGGTCGACCTGCCCCCGAAGAACGAGATCACGGTCCACTGCTCGCTCACCCGGGAGCAGGCGTCGCTCTACCAGGCGGCCGTCGACGGCGCGTTCTCCGGCGGCCTCGGCACGACCACGTTCGAGCGCCGCGGGCGCATCCTCGCCCTCCTCACGGCGCTCAAGCAGATCTGCAACCACCCGGCGCAGTACCTGCGCGACGACGGTCGCCTCGTCGGCCGCTCCGGGAAGCTCACGCGTGCCACCGAGATCCTGGCCGAGATCGTCGCGTCCGGCGACCGCGGCATCGTGTTCACGCAGTACCGCGAGATGGGCGAGCTCCTCAAGCGCCACCTCGCCGAGCAGCTCGAGCTCCCCGACGTGCCGTTCCTGCACGGCGGCGTCACCCTGCCGGACCGCGACGCGATGGTCGAGCGGTTCCAGGAGGACGACACCGCGCCGCCGATCATCCTCGTGTCGTTGCGTGCAGGCGGGACCGGCCTCAACCTCACCCGCGCGACCGAGGTCATGCACTTCGACCGCTGGTGGAACCCCGCCGTCGAGGCGCAGGCGACCGACCGCGCGCACCGCATCGGCCAGACGCGCGCGGTGAACGTCCACACGCTCGTGACGGCCGGCACGGTCGAGGACCGCATCGCCGAGCTCCTCGAGCGCAAGAAGGCGCTCGCGGACTCGGTGGTCGGCGCCGGCGAGGCGTGGATCACCGAGCTCGACGACGACGACCTCCGGAGCCTCGTCGCGCTGTCCGAGGACGACGTCGAGGACGAGGACGAGGTCGCATGAGCACCTCCGGGCGCGCATGGTGGAGCCGCAGGTGGCTCGAGACCCTCGAGACCACCGGCGCCGCCTTCGCGCAGCGGCTCGAGCGCGGGCGCTACTTCGCCCGCAAGGGCGTCGTCCACGACCTCGTCGTCGCGCCCGGAGGCATCACCGGACGCGTCCGCGACTCGCGCAGCCACCCCTACCGCGTCGAGGTCGGGGTCCCGCTCCTCGACGACGACGACTGGGCGCGCGTCGTCGCGACGCTCGCCGGCGAGCTCCGCTTCACGGCACGGCTCCTCGACGGCGAGCTCCCCGAGGACATCGACGAGGCGCTCGCGCCGGCCGGGCTGACGCTCTTCCCGCCGGCCGACGCGATCGCGGGGAGCTGCACCTGCACCGAGACGCGGATGCCGTGCCGCCACCTCGCGGCGCTCCACTACGCCTTCGCGGAGGAGCTCGACCGCGACCCCTTCCTGCTGCTGCAGCTGCGCGGACGCGACCGCGACACCGTCCTCGCCGGCCTCCGCGCCGCTCGCAGCGGCGGCGACGTCGCGCCCGCGGCCCGGCCCGGCGTCGTGCCGCTGGCGGACCTCGCCGGCGTCCCGCTCGTCGCCGCCCGCGGCGAGCTCGACGCCGTCACCGTCCACCCGGAGCGCGTCCAGGACCCGGCGGCGCTGTTCGAGCGGCTCGGCGACCCGCCCGGGGTGAAGGACACCGCCCCCTACGAGCGCATGATCGCGCGGGCCGCCGACTTCGCGTGGCGGCTCGCCGCCGGCGAGGGCTCCGACGCCGCCGACGACGAGCTGCTCGTCGCCGAGCTCCGTGCCCAGCGGATGGGCACGGCGTCCTCGGTCGCCGGCGCGCTCGGCTGGCCCGAGGAGCGCACCCGCGACGCGCTCGACCGCCTCTTCGAGGCCGGCATCGTCATGCGCACCGGCACCGGCGAGAGGACCAGGTACCGCGCCTGACCCGGACCTGTACACGCTTCCTCGGACCCGTCCCGAGGAGGGGTCTACGGATCCTGGGGGAGGAGAGCGGTCGGGACGTCGGCGAGGCGCGAGCGGAGGTACTCGCCGAGACCCTTCGCCTGCGGATCGACGCGGTCGGACTCGCTGACGCCCATGCCGAGGAGCCCCACGACGACGAAGTTGAGCGCCCGGAGGTTGGGGAGCTCGTGGCGGCGGACCTCGAGGTCGGCGGCGTCGGTGACGAGCGCGCGGAACCGCGCCGGCGTCAGCCAGTCGCGGAGCCACGCGTAGGCGTCGTCGCTGCGAACCCACACCCCGACGTTGGCGTTGCCGCCCTTGTCGCCCGAGCGCGCGTCGGCCAGCCGCCCCAGTGGCACCCGCGTCGTGGGCCCGCCCGCGATCCGTCCACGGTCGTTCGGGACCGGGTCCGAGGAAGCGTGGACGGATCCCGGGAGGTCGTCGCCGGGGGTCGGGGCGACCTCGACGCGGGAGCCGTCGGGGAGGACGACGACCTCGGTGATCTCGTCCTTGGGCACGAGCGCCGGCCAGTAGATGCCGAACGGGTCGGCGTCGCCGGGCGGCGCCGTCATCGTGAACCCCGGGTAGGACGCGAGCGCCATCTCGACGGCCACGTTCGCGAAGGCGCGCCGGCCGATCGCGTTCGGGTCGGCGTCCTTGGCGGTGACGGTGAGGGAGGCGACCGCCTCGGCGTTGGTGCCGGCGTCCTCGTGGTCGCTGCGGACGAGCTGCCAGCGCACCTCGCGGATCGCGTCGAGGTCGACGTGCGCCTCGAACGTCCGGCGCACGAGCTCGGCCTTGGCCTCGATGTCGAGCCCGGTGAGGAGGAACGTCAGGCGGTTGCGGAACCCGCCGAGCGTGTTGATGCAGACCTTCGACGACCCCGTCGGTGCGGCGCCACGGACGCCGCTGATGCGGACGCGGTCGTCGCCGTCCTGCGTGAGCTCGACGCTCGAGAGGTCCGTCGTCACGTCCGGGTTGAGGTAGCGCGGGCCGCCGATCTCGTAGACGAGCTGGGCCGTCACCGTGCCGACGGAGACGAGCCCACCGGTGCCGGGGTGCTTGGTGATGACGCTCGTGCCGTCCGCCGACAGCTCGGCGATGGGGAAGCCGGGGTGCTCGAGCCCCGGCACCTCCCGGAACGAGGAGTAGTTGCCGCCCGTCGCCTGGGCGCCGCACTCGATGACGTGGCCGGCGACGACGGCGCCGGCGAGGCGGTCCCAGTCGTCTCGTGCCCAGCCGAACCGCCAGGCGGCGGGTCCGACCACGACCGACGCGTCGGTCACGCGCCCCGTCACGACGATGTCCGCGCCGGCGTCGAGCGCCGCCGCGATCCCCCACGCCCCGAGGTAGGCGTTGGCCGTCAGCGGCGGCATCGGGAACTCGGCGAGGGGCTGGCCCGTGTCGAGGTGGGCGAGCCCGTGGCGGTCCCGGAGCTCCTCGAGCCGGGGGAGGAGGTCGTCGCCCTCGACGTGCGCCACCGACAGCGACAGCCCCGCCTCCGCGACCGCGTCGCGGATCGCCTCGGCGCACCCCGCGGGGTTGAGCCCGCCGGCGTTGGTCACGACCCGGACCCCGGAGGAGGCCACCAGGTCGAGCGCGTCCTTCAGCTGCGACACGAACGTCCGTGCGTAGCCCGCGGACGGGTCCTTCGCCTTCGAGCGGTAGAGGATCAGCATCGTGAGCTCGGCGAGGTAGTCGCCCGTCACGACGTCGACCGCCCCGCCCTCCAGCTGCTCCCGGAACGCGGCGAACCGGTCACCGTAGAAGCCGGAGCAGTTCGCGATGCGGAGCACGTCGGGCACGTCGGGAGACCCTTCCGTCGGGCGGGGGCCGGACCCTAGCTGTCGACCCGCAGGTGTTACCTTCGCGGCAGTCGCTCCCGGCTGGATCAGGAGTCCCCCATGACCCGCGCCCGTCTCGCGCTGACGCTCTACCTCACGGTGGGCGCCTGGCTGCTCTTCACCCCGGCGGCCCACGCCTACCTCGACCCCGGGTCGACGTCGGTCATCTTCGGGGCGCTCGTCGCCGGCGCCATGGGTGCGGGCATGTTCTTCAAGACGTTCTGGCGCAAGCTGACCGGCTTCTTCCGCCGCGACGGCGGCACCGGCGAGGGCACGACCACCCCGGCCGAGCACGGGGAGGACGTCCGCGACGACGAGGTCGGGGCCGACCGGTCGTGACCCCACCGTCCTCCGCGACCGGTGGCGGTCGCGTCGCGGGCTCGTTCCGCGACCCCGCCGGCTACCTCTTCGAGCGCGACGGCGTGCTGCTGCGCGCCGTCGACCCGTCGTTCGCCGAGACCTACGACGCGGTCGTGGCGTCCGGGCTCTACGACGCCCTGCACCGCGACGGGCTCCTCGTCCCGCACGAGGAGGTCGATCCGGCGCTCGCGCCGACGCCGGCGCACCGGGTGCTGCGCCCCGAGCGGCTGCCGTTCATCAGCCACCCCTTCGAGTGGTCGCCGGCGCAGCTGCGTGACGCCGCGCTCCTGACCCTCCGGATCCAGGACGTCGCGCTCGACCACGGGATGTCGCTCCGCGACGCCTCGGCCTACAACGTCCAGCTGTGGCGCGGCCGCGCCGTCTTCATCGACACGCTGTCGTTCGAGCCGCGCGCCGGCGAGCCCCCCTGGGTGGCCTACCGCCAGTTCTGCGAGCACTTCCTCGCGCCGCTCGCCCTCCAGACCGAGGTCGACGTGCGCCTGCGGCGCCTGCTCGTCGCCGACGTCGGCGGCGTCCCGCTCGACCTCGCCTCGACGCTGCTGCCCGGACGCACCAAGCTCAAGCCCGGCCTCGGCACCCACCTCCACGCGCACGCCCGCGCCGGCCGGACGCGCGAGGCCGACGCCGGCGCCGAGCGCAAGCAGGCGCGGTTCTCCGACCAGGCGCTGCGCGGTCTCGTCGACAGCCTCCGTGGGACCGTCTCGAAGCTCACGTGGGAGGTCGACCGCACGACCTGGTCGGACTACTACGCCGACGCCACCCACTACAGCGACGCCGCGATGCGCGACAAGGAGACGACCGTCGCGCGGTTCGTCGAGCGCGTCGCCCCGCGGCGCGTCTGGGACCTCGGAGCGAACACCGGCCGCTTCAGCCGCATCGCCGCGAAGACCGGCGCGCACGTCGTCGCGTTCGACATCGACGAGGGCGCGGTGGAGGCCGCCTGGCGGAAGGGCGGGCTCACGATCGGCGAGGGCGAGGTGCTGCCGCTCGTGCTCGACCTCGCCAACCCGTCGCCGGCGATCGGCTGGGCCAACGAGGAGCGTGCCTCGGTCGGGGACCGCGGACCGGTCGACCTCGTGCTCGCGCTCGCGCTCGTCCACCACCTCGCGATCGGCAACAACGTCCCGCTGCCGCAGGTGGCCGAGCTCCTCGCGCGTTCCGCACGGCACGTCGTCGTCGAGTTCGTGCCCAAGGGCGACCCCAAGGTCGACGTCCTGCTCGCGACGCGCGAGGACGTCTTCCCCGACTACACGATCGAGGGCTTCGAGGCCGCGATCGCGCCGTTCTTCGAGGTGCGCGAGCGCGCCGACGTGGCCGAGTCGACCCGGGTGCTGTACCTCCTCGAGACGCGGTAGCCGTGCGACCGTTCCCCCTCCACCCGCTGCTGCTGGCGGCGTTCCCGGTCCTGTTCCTGTGGAGCCAGAACGCCGACGAGGCGGATCCCGGCGAGGTGCTGCCCGTCGTCGTCGCCGTCGTCGTCGGGGTGCTGGTCGTCGCGGCCGTCCTGGCGCTCGCCCTCCGCGACCTGCGTCGGGGCGCGCTCGCCGCCTCGGGGGTGGCGCTCGGCACGCTCGCCTACGGCTTCGTCGGGCTCGGGAGCCTGCCGGCGGCGGCAGGGCTGGCGGTCCTCGTGGTCGTGCTCGTCGGGGTCGTCGTGCTGGTGGCGCGGTCGTCCGAGGAGCGGGTGCGGTCGGCCACGACGTCCGCCAACGTCGCGGGGGTCGTGCTCGTCCTCGCGGCCCTGGTCCCGGCGGTCGCGGGCGCGCGCGAAGGGGGCGGCACGGCGGAGCCCGACGCGTCGGCGACGGAGGTGGACGGGACCGGGCCGGCCGATGCCCCCGGCGCCGCGCCCGTCGCGGACGCCCGCGACATCTGGTACATCGTCCCCGACCGCTACCCGCGGGGGGACACCCTCGCCGAGGTCTTCGACCTCGACAACGGCGCGTTCCTCGACGCGCTCGAGGCGGAGGGCTTCGACGTCCTCGACGACAGCGTCGCCAACTACCCGAAGACGGCGCACAGCCTCGCGGCGAGCCTCAACCTCGAGTACCTCGACGAGCTCGAGGAGACGGTGGGGGACGACGCGCAGGACAGCTGGACGCCGGTCTACCGCCTGCTCCGCGACCACGCGCTGGGGCGGGCGCTGACGGATCTCGGCTACCGGTACATCCACCTGGGGATGTGGTGGTCGCCCACCCAGACCGCCGCGTCCGCGGACGTGACGCTGAACCACGACGACACCTCCGAGTTCCAGCGCGCCTTCACGGACACCACCGCGTGGGCGGACGTGCAGGAGGTCCTGGGGGAGGGAGAGCGGGACCAGCGCCGCTGGAAGTACGACCACACGGCGTACCAGTTCGACCAGCTCGACCGCCTCGCCGCGGAGGACCCTGACGGGCCGCGCTTCGTCTTCGCCCACCTGACGATCCCGCACGAGCCCTACGTCTTCGACGCCGACGGCAGCTGGGTGCCGCTGGCGTTGGAGCGTGAGCGCTCGCGCGAGGACAACTTCACCCGCCAGGTCCGCTACGCCAACGACCGGCTCGCCGCGCTCGTGGAGACGCTCCTCGCCGGCGACGACGCGAGCGACCCCATCATCGTCCTCCAGTCCGACGAGGGACCGCATCCCCGGGCGCGCACGGGTCCGTCGTTCCGCTGGGACCGGGCGTCCGACGAGGTGCTGCAGGAGAAGCTCCGCATCCTCAACGCCCTGCACCTCCCCGGCATCGCGGACGACGAGGTGCCCGAGACGATGACGCCGGTCAACACCTTCCGGCTCATCCTCTCGCGCTACTTCGGCGCGGACCTGCCGCCGCTCCCCGACGAGTCCTACATCTTCCCCAACGAGGACGTCCTCTACCGGTTCGAGGAGGTCACCGACCGCGTCCGGTAGGGCCGCGCGACCGCGCGACTAGCCTCGGCCCCCCATCGACCGAGGAACCGACCGTGTCCGACCTGTTCTCCCTCGACGGCAAGGTGGCGCTCGTCACCGGCGGCTCGCGCGGCATCGGTGAGATGATCGCCCACGGGCTCGTCGACGCCGGCGCGAAGGTCTACATCTCGTCGCGCAAGGCCGACGCCTGCGAGTCGGTCGTCGCCGACCTCCGCGACAAGGGAGGCGACGCCGAGGCGCTGCCAGCGGACCTGTCGAGCCAGCAGGCCTGCGACGACCTCGCCGCCCGCATCCGCGAGCGCGAGGACCGCCTCCACATCCTCGTGAACAACGCCGGCGCGACCTGGGGCGAGCCGCTCGCGTCCTACCCGGACTCGGCCTGGGACAAGGTCCTGAACCTCAACGTCAAGGCCATCTTCCACCTCACCCGGGCGCTCGAGGGCGAGCTCACCGCTGCCGGCAGCCACGACGACCCCGCGCGGGTGATCAACGTCGGCTCGATCGACGGCCTGCGCGTGCCCGCGATGGAGACCTACGCCTACTCGGCCTCGAAGGCGGCGGTCCACCAGCTGACCCGCCACCTCGCGAAGCGTCTCGCGGCGCAGCACATCACCGTGAACGCGGTCGCGCCGGGACCCTTCCCGAGCAAGATGATGGCGGCGACGCTCGACGCGTTCGAGGAGCAGATCGTCGCGTCGACCCCGCTGTCCCGCATCGGCCGTCCCGACGACATGGGCGGCATCGCGGTGTTCCTCGCCTCGCGGGCCGGGTCGTACCTGACCGGCACCGTGATCCCCGTCGACGGAGGGATCTCGACGCTGGCGTGACGCCCGTGCCACACGGCGTCGGCGCGCCTGACGCGGCGCGCCGACGTCGCTGACGGTCAGGCGTCCGTCGACGGACCACGCCGGCGGACGCGGACCCCCACGGCGAGCAGTCCCAGCAGGGCGAGGACGACCGCGGACGCCGGGATGCCGCCGACACGGTCGGTGGCGCTGGTGACCAGCGACAGTCCGCCCGTCGCGGTCGGGCCGGCAGACGCGGTGAGTCCCGCGCCGGCTGCGTGGTCACCGGGCTTGCCCTGCCCTTGGCCCTTGCCCTTGCCGCGATCGTCCGGTGGCACGGCGCCGGGACGGCCCTCGGTCGGCTCGTCCCCGCCCGTGTCGCGTCCGGGGTTCCTCCACGTGGTCGCGTTCTCGAACAGCTGGTAGCCGGTGTAGGTCAGGCCGAACGAGGACAGCCCGTAGGGATGGAAGTTGTCCTGCGTCGGCTCGGGGAGGAGTGCCCCGACGATGCGGACGACGCCGTCCCCGAGCGGGAGCTCGCCCAGCGAGACGCCGTCCCACCCCTTGCCGCCCTGCGGGCCGGGCCGGACGTAGGACCGTCCGAGGTGGAGGCCGCCGGCGCCGGTCCAGGCCGCCTCGTCCACGACCCAGATGGGTGCGTCACAGCCCGACCTGCAGTTCCTGGGGCCACCGACGAGGAAGCCCATCGGGACGGGCTCGTAGGTCTGCCGGCGGTCGTAGTACTGCTCGCCGTCGAGCGTCTGCCGGCCGCTGGCGGTGCCTTCCTGCGCGAGGTTCTCGGTCAGCGGGTGGCGGTCGAAGGTCGGCTCCGAGCCGTCGTTGAAGTCGACGTAGCCCGCGTAGTAGACACCGCGGGTCACCGCATCCGCCTCGATCCCGACGTCGAGCGCCGCGAGGCCGGCGACCGCACCGTCGGTCAGGACCACGTTGCCGCCGTCACTGGCGAAGGCGCGGACGGCGTCGGCGAACGCTCGCGCCTCCTCCGCGCTCCAGCTCCCCCCGTCGGCCGGCTCCGGGAGGAACCGGTCGGTGATGACGAAGCTGTCGAAGCGCCGGAGCACATCCGGGTCCGCGATGACGTCCTCCGCGCCGACGCCGGCCAGCTCGGCGCCCGTGTCCGTGACGAAGCGGTTGAGCTCGCGGAAGAAGTCGGTCCGGGACACGTCGTACGGCGCC
>JAHWKB010000205.1 GCA_019348115.1 Actinomycetota bacterium
GCGTGCGGTGCTGCGAGGAGATCCGCGAGCTGTTCGTGCCGCTCACCCACGGCGCTTACTACGAGGCGCGCCCGCCGGCGCTGGATGGGTCGTCCGAGGTGAGCCTCCGGGACCTCGTGAAGTTCGTCCTCGCCATGCGCCCCGATCTCATCGTCGTGGGCGAGGTGCGTGGGAGCGAGGCCTTCGAGCTGACGCGGGCCGTGAACGCGGGGACCGGGTTCGCATGCACCGTCCACGCCAACTCCGCACGGGACGCGCTGAACGCCCTCGTGAACGCCGCCATCATGGCCGGCGAGAACGTCCGCGAGGACATCGTGCGCAAGGTGTTCTCGTCCTCCATCGACTTCGTGGTCCACCTCGACCGTGACGACATCAACCGCGCCGATCCGTCGGAGGGCATCCGACGCCAGGTGATGGAGATCATCGGGGTCGTGCCCGCGCTGACCGACGACTTCTCGACCGAGGCCATCTTCCTCCGGACCGAGCTGGGCAAGCCGCTCCTGTGGACGGGCGTGATGCCGAGGAACGCGCACCGCATCGAGCGTGCGCTGCCGGAGGGGATCACGCTGCAGGCGATCCTCGAGGGCCGGGTGTCCCCGCTGTGACCGCCCTCGCCGCCGCCTCGTCCGCGCTCTTCGCCTACCTGCTCGTCGGCGTCCTGACCGGCCGGGCACCGAGCGTCGCCGGCTGGCGTCGCCGGCGCAGCCAGGTCGGTCGCCAGCAGCTGTGGCTCGTGCAGGCCGGCACCGACCTGACGCCGCGGCAGTTCTGGCTCGGCTCGGTCGGCGCCGGCGTCGCGACGTTCCTCCTCGTCACGCTCCTGACGGCGACACCGGCGGTCGCGATCGTCCCCGCGGTGGCCGTCGGGGCGCTGCCGCGTGCCGGCTTCGCTCGCCGCCGGGCGCGGCGCATGCGCGAGCTGTCCGAGGCCTGGCCCGACGGCGTGCGCGACCTCCTCGCCGCCATCTCCGCGGGGATGAGCCTCAACCAGGCGGTCGTCTCCCTGTCGCAGACGGGTCCCGCGGCGCTGCGGGAGGCGTTCGGCCGCTACCCGTCCCTGGCACGGATGGTCGGGGTCGTCCCGGCCCTCGAGGTCGTCAAGGAGGAGCTGGCGGACCCCACCAGCGACCGCATCATCGAGGTGCTGATCCTCGCGCACGAGAAGGGCGGGCACCTCCTCAGCGAGATCCTCCGCGACCTCGCCGAGGCGACGACGAAGGACGTCCGCGCGCTCGAGGCCATCCAGACCGAGAGCCTCGAGCAGCGCATCAACGCGCGCGCCGTCTTCGTCCTCCCGTGGGCGGTCCTGCTCGTCCTCACCCTGCGACCGGGGTACTTCCGCGACTTCTACCGCTCCGGCGGCGGGGTGCTGGTGGTGGTCGTCGGGGCGCTGCTCAGCCTGCTCGGACTGTGGCTCGTCACGCGGCTGGCACGCGAGCCGGTCGAGCGTCGCGTGCTCGGCGCAGCCGCGACCGTGACGGCAGAGGAGGCCCGCGGATGATCGAGCCGCTGCTCCTCGTCGCGGTCCTCTCGAGCGCGCTCACGGCCGCCGCCGTGACCGCGGTGCTCGTGCCTCCGACGCGACGGCTCGCCGGTCGCGTTCGGCCGTACACGCTCGCCGCGAGGACCAGCCTCGGTCGGAGCGCCGACGTCCGTGCCGTCGCCTCCCCGCATGCTGACGCCTCGACGTTCGCCCGGCTCTTCGGACCGCTCCTCGACGGGCTCGTCGACCGCGTCGGCCGGCTCCTCGACGCGTCCTCCGAGGAGGCGCTGCTGCTCAAGCTCGCGCAGGCGGACCTCCTCCGCGACGTGCCGGAGCACCGGCGGGCGCACGAGCACCGCGTCCGACAGCTCGGGGCCGCCCTCGCCGGCGCCGGCGGTGGCCTGCTCGTCGGCGTCGGTCTCGGGATGCGTCCCGCCGGCACGGTGGTGATGGTCGTCCTGGGGTTCGTCGCCGGCGCGGCCCGCCGCCGCGGGGCGCTCGACCGTGCCATCGAGGAGCGCCGGGAGCGCATGCGCATCGAGCTCTACACGGTCAACCAGCTCATCGCGATGAACGTCCGCATCGGCGGCGGGGTGCTCCAGGCCGTCCATCGCGTGGTCGAGCGCGGCAACGGCGCGCTCGTCGACGAGCTCGCCGACGTCCTCCGGGCCCACGAGAGCGGCGTGCCCGCCGTCACCGCACTCACCTCCGCCGCGGAGCGTTGCGCCGAGCCCTACGTGGCGCGGACCTACCGGCTCCTGGCCGCCGGCGCGGAGCATGGCTCCGATCTCGCGGAGGCCCTGCTCGAGCACTCCGAGGACGTCCGCCAGGCGCGTCGCGAGGCCCTCAAGCGCAGCGCCACCCGTCGACGCGCCGCCATGCTCGTCCCGATCATCGCGGTGCTCGCGCCCGTGATGCTGCTCTTCATCGCCGCGCCCCTCCCCTCCATCGTCTTCGGCGTCCGCTGACGCCGCCGTTTCCCGGAACCAGGCTGGAACCAGAGAGGAACCCGCATGCGCCACCTCACCGATCTCGCTGTCCGCCTCCACGAGGAGGAGGACGGGTTCAGCACCGCCGAGCTCCTCGGCAACGCCGCCCTCGGCGTCGTGGCGCTGGTCGTCATCTGGGCAGCGCTCCAGGCCCTCGGGCTCGACATCGTGGAGTTCATCCGCGGACAGCTCGTCGCCGGCGGCTGACCGTGCCGGTCCGGCGCACCTCCGAGGCCGGGTTCGTCACGCTGCAGTACGTCTGGATGATCGCGACGAGCCTCGTGCTGTTCACCTTGGTCGCCAACGTCGTCGTCGTGCAGTACGGGCGTGCCGTCGTCCGCTCCGCGCTGGATGACGGCGTGCGTGCCGGGGCCAGGGTCACGACCTCCCTCGCCGACGCCGAGCTCGCCTGCGAGCGGGCCGCGGAGGAGACCCGTCGCGACCTGCTCGGTGGCCGGCTCGGGGACGGCGTCGCGGTCGACTGCTCGCCGACCGCCGGCGAGATGCGGGCCGAGGCCCGTTCGGTGTTCGCCTCGTGGTTCCCCGCGGTCCCGGACTGGTCGTTCACCGACCGCGCCGCGGCGGTCCAGGAGGCGGCGCCGTGAGATGGCCGGCGGCGCGCCGGGACGCGGAGGAGGGGCTCGTGGCGGCGGAGTACGCCGCGGGGGTGGGGCTCCTCCTGCTCCCGGTGAGCATCCTCGTCCTGAGCCTCCCGGGGTGGGTCGGTGCCGTGGAGGCCGGGCGGGTCGCGGCCCAGCAGGCAGCGCGGGCGGTGGTGACGGCGGACGACCACGCGGACGGCATCGCCGCCGCGCAGCGGCTCGCCGCCGAGACGCTCGCCAACCGTGGGGTCACCCAGGTCGGTGCCGTGACGTTCGACGGGGCGCTGCGACATCGCGCCGGCGACGAGCCGCAGGAGCTCGTGACGGCGACCGTCGTCGTGCGGGTCCCGGCCCTCCAGCTCCCGCTCATCGGGAGCTGGGCGGCGTTCGACCGCGTCGTCGCGCACACCCAACCCGTCGACCGCTACCGCAGCATCGAGGCCGCGCCGTGAGGGCCGGCACGGGACGCTGGCTCGCCGCCCGGCACGCGGACGAGGAGGGGATGGTCGTCCTCTGGCTCCTCGGCGTCGCGGCGATGCTGCTGATGCTCGGCGGGCTGTCGATCGACCTCTGGCAGGTGTTCAGCGAGCGTCGCGCCCTCGTCGGCGCCGCCGACGCCGCCGCCTTCGCCGGCGCGTCCGGCATCGACGTCGACGCCTACCGCGCGGACGGCTCGGTGGTGCTCGCGCCGGTCGTCGCGCAGCAGCTCGCGATCGATGCGCTGGCACGGCAGCAGGATCTCGGCGTCCTCGCCGGCGCGCCGGCGGTGTCGGTGACGCCAACGCGGGTCACCGTGACCCTCGACGGACGGGTCGAGCTGACGCTCCTCCGCCTCCTCGCCCCCGGGACGGACGCCCTCGACCTCCGCGTCATGGCGACCGCTGAACCCCGCGTCGGGACCTGACGCACGGGGTGGCCGTCACTCCAGGCGACACCGTCCGTTAGGACAGGTGACTCTGTGTCATCAACCCTTCGAGACGGCCGTGACCTCCTCCCGACGGATCAGCTCCGTGCTCGCCCTCGCGACGTGCGCCGTCGCAGCCATGGCGAGTGGGGCGGCGGCGTCGGTCGACGGCCCCACCGTGGCGTTCGGGGACGACTGCACGAGCGTCACGCTGAGCGGTCAGGGGCTCGGCGCCTACGACCTCTTCTACGTCGGCGACGTGGAACCGGCCAGGGGCGCGATCGGGACAGGGCACGACTCGTGGCAGGCAGCTCCCGGGCGCGTGTTCGCGGCGGTGGAGTTCAAGAACGGCAGCTTGGAGCAGAGCCTGTTCACCTGCTCCGACCCGCCGGTCGGTGACAGCGGAGCCGTTTCCGGCACGGGTGGCGGGTCTGGCACGGG
>JAHWKB010000206.1:0-4255 GCA_019348115.1 Actinomycetota bacterium
CCAGCCCGAGGCCCGTGCCCGTCAGCCCGCCGGTGCCCATCGCGAACAGCGACTGCGCGAGCTGGTAGCCCTCGTTGTCGATGCGGCTCCACGGGTCGATCCAGATGGCGACCCGTAGGCGCACGTGCCCGAACAGCTGGTAGGCGAGGAAGGCGCCGAACGAGAACGCGAGCCCCCCGATGGCCGGGTAGGCGACCCGGCCCGTCGCGACGTAGAGGAGCACCACGAAGACGCCGAAGAACAGCAGCGACGAGCCGAGGTCGCGCTGGAAGACCATGATGCCGAGGGCGGCGCCGGCAGCCGCGAGGACCGGTCCGAGGTGTCGCGGCGGCGGGAGCAGGAACGGACCGACGCGGTGGGTCGCGACCGACAGCAGCGCCCGCTTGTGCTCGAGGTAGCCGGCGAGGAACACCACCATCGTGAGCTTGGCGAACTCCCCGGGCTGGATGCGCATGCCGGCGATCTGGATCCACAGGACCGCGCCGTTGATCTCGCCCGGGCTGATGAACGGGATCAGCGGCAGCAGCAGCAGCCCGATGGTGATGAGGCCGAAGGTGTAGTGGTAGCGCGTGAGGCGCCGGTAGGTCCGGATGGTGAGGAGCGTCACGGCGAACGCCCCGATGGCCACGACGGTCCACGTGGTCTGGGCGACGGCCAGCTCGGTGCCCTGCGCGAAGTCGACCCGGCGGACGAGCACCAGCCCCAGCCCGTTCAGCAGGAACGCTGCCGGGAGGAACACGGGGTCGGCGTTGGGCGCGAAGCGTCGGACCACGAGGTGCGCCACGGTCGCGAGCGCCGCCAGGGCCGCCCCGTAGACCAACGTGCCGACGGGCACCGCCGCCGAGCGGCTCCAGCCGAGGAGGGTGTAGAGCCCGAGGATGATGAGGAGCGCCAGGAACAGCAGCTGCCGTTCGGCGCCGCGGGCCTGGGCCGACGGGTCGGGGGAGGAGTCGGTGCTCACGGGGTGGGCGTCGCGTCCGGCTCGGTGGTGGGCGCGGTCGGGTCGTCGCCGGCGCCGTCGCCGTCGTCGCGCGGCCCGTCGGCGAGCGGGATGCCGTCGACGATGCGCCGCGCGTCCTCGAGGTCGACGGCGGCGAGCCCGCTCTCGAGGTCGTCGACGAAGAAGTCGGAGACGTCGTCGACGTCGATGTCGGTGGGCTCGGACACCCAGGACAGGTCGATGGGTCCGAGGTCCGTCGGGATCCCCTGGTAGATGACGACGTTCTCGCCGTCGAGACCGACGAAGTACGACCGGGACAGGAGCCACCAGCCGCCGGCGCCCACGAGCGCGAGGAAGACGGCGAGCGCGACCAGGCTCGCGAGGACGACGCGACCGCGGCCGCCGCCCTCGTCGCGGTCGTCCCGCGGGCCGCCGCCCCCGCGACCGAGGTTGCCGAACCGGCCGAGCCGGGCTGCCCAGTCCCCGTCCGAGCCGTTCCCGGAGGAATCGACCCGGACGGGGTCCTGGGGCTGCTGCTCCGCGAGCTCGCCGGTGTCCCCACCGCTTCGGGAGGCGGGTCCGGTGGCGGTCTCGTCGTACCGGAGCAACAGGACCGTGATGTTGTCGGGACCGCCGCCCTCGTTGGCCATGTCGATGAGGGTGTTGGCGGCCTCGTCGAGATCGGGGAAGCGCTTGAGGGTCTCGGCGATGCGCTCGTCGGGGACCACGCCCGTCAGCCCGTCGGAGCACAGGAGGACGACGTCGCCCTGCTCGAGGTCGATCGTGAAGCCGTCCACGTCCACGTCGTTCGCGACCCCGATGGCGCGCGTGATGATCGAGCGCTGGGGGTGGGTGGAGGCCTCCTCCTTGGTGATCTGCCCCTCGTTGATGAGGTGCTGCACGAGCGTGTGGTCGTCGGTGACCTGCTGCAGGTCGCCGTGCCGGAGGAGGTAGGCGCGGGAGTCGCCCACGTGGGCGAGGTGGAGGCGTCGACCCTCGACCATCGCCGCGGTGAGGGTGGTGCCCATGCCGCGGAAGGAGGGCTCGTCGTGGGCCTTGCGGGCGACCATGGCGTTCGCCTGGGTGACCGCCCGCCGCAGGGCTCCGAGCGCCTCGTCGCCGTCGGCGAAGATCCGGCCGTCGAGGGCCGCGACGGGCTCGAGCGCGGTGGCCGAGGCGACCTCGCCGGCGAGGTGGCCGCCCATGCCGTCGGCGACCGCGAAGACGGAGTCGCCGGACCAGAAGGCGTCCTCGTTCCCCTGCCGCACCTGGCCGGTGTCGGTCGTCCCCGCAGCGTGGATCCGCATCATCTGCGGACCTCGACCCGGGTCTTGCCGAGGCGCAGCTGGTCACCGGACGACAGGAACGTCGGTTGGGTGACCTTGGCGCCGTTCAGGAAGGTCCCGTTCGTGGATCCGAGGTCGCGGACGGCCCAGCCGCCGTCCTCGGGGATGATCTCCGCGTGCTCGTCGGAGACGTAGACGTCCTCGACGACGATGGTCGCGGCGCCCGCCCTGCCGAGGGTCACCCGTTCGTCGCGGAGCGGGACCACCTGGGGGCGACCGTTCGGCGGGTGCACGACGATCTCCCGCGGCTGCTTGCGGGTGCGCTTGGGCTGTTCGGCACTGGCGACGGCGGGGCGGGGTGGCGGGGCGCTGCGCTTGCGTCCCCCGCCGTAGAGGTCGAGCGCCACCGTGCGGACCATCCGGAACAGGAAGACGTACAGCAGCGCGAGGAGGAGGATCTTCACGAGGGTGAGGACGACGACGGGCACCGGTCTACAGCTCCACGAACTCGACCACGGCCTCCCCCAGCTCGACCCGGTCACCGGGTTCGAGCGGGTGCTCCGCAGCGGTCGTGCCGTTGACCCTCGTGCCGTTGGTCGAGCCGAGGTCGACCACCCACCACTGGCGTCCCCGCAGCACGAAGGCCGCGTGCTCGCGCGAGACGGTGGGGTCGTCGAGCGCGATCGGGAGGTCGGGGAGGCGGCCCGCGACGACCCGTCCGCCGGAGAGCCGGATGGTGGAGCCGGTGCCTCCGGTGAGGCGCACCCCGGCGCCGGACGCGGAGCGCGGGACCGCCGACGAGGCCTCGTTCGCGCCCGTGGTGGGCGACGCCGGCGGCGCCTCCACGGCCTCGACGCGGCCGGCGAGCTCGTACATGCCGAAGCTCACCTCCCCGCCCTCGCGCAGGCGCACGATGATGGGGCCGCGCAGCCGCCACCCACGCTCCTCGGCGGTGCGGGCGACGACGTCCGCGAGCTCGCGCGGCAGCTGGTCACCGATCGTCTCGAGCCGCTCCAGGTCCTTCGGGTGCAACGTGAAGCGGTAGACGTTCGGGACGAGGACGCCGTCCTCGGTGACGTGCTGGGTGTCCTCGGCGTAGCGCTGCAGGGCCTTCGCCAGCTCGATCGGCTGCACGCCGGAGCGGAAGGCGCGGGCGAAGAACCCCTCCACGGCGCCCTCGAGGCGCCGTTCGAAGTCCTGCAGCACACCCATCGCGGCTCCGCGCCCTGCCGTCGGTTGTCTCTCTCCTCAGCACACGACGGGAGGCGCGCCGTCGGCGCGCTGTACGAGCGGGGAAGACCGGTCCGTCCGCGTGGCCACGCGGACGACGAACGGTCCACCTGGATCCGCCTCCCGAAGTGGCGGGAGCGTAACGCAGAGGTACCGCGCAACTCCCTGTCCGAAGGTCATCGGGAGGGGGTTGGCGAAGGTCGTCCGGAACATCCGGATGCGGCAGGAGCGAGCGCCGCCGTTGGCGGGGGTGTCGGGCCGTTGGTAGCCTCCCCGCGCACCCCGGGCGGGTGGCGGAATTGGCAGACGCGCACGGTTCAGGTCCGTGTGTCCTTACGGACATGGGGGTTCAAGTCCCCCCTCGCCCACAACGGTCGTCGGTCCGTCGCTGCCCAGCGGCGGACCCACGTCGTTCCGGCCCGTGACGCCGACCGCGAGCAGCTGAGCCCCGGATACGGGGACGGGCTGCTCGCGGTCGGGCTCGTGCCCGCGGTCACGTCGGGAACGCGCGCGGCGAGGATCAGTCGTCGTCGCCGGTCGCGGCGTCGTCGGCGTCGGCCGTGTCGACGGTCTGGTCGTCGTCCGCGTCGGCGTCGTCGTCGGCCTCGTCGGTGACCTCCGTGTCCGCCTCGTCGGCGGCACCGTCGTCGGCCTCCTCGACGTCCTCCGTGAGGTCGTCGTCGGTGTCCGCGGCGTCGTCGGCCTCGTCGGTGTCGTCGGTGAGGTCGTCGTCGGTGTCGGCGTCGTCGTCGGCCTCGTCGGTGTCGTCGGTGAGGTCGTCGTCGGTGTCGGCGTCGTC
>JAHWKB010000207.1 GCA_019348115.1 Actinomycetota bacterium
CTGTCCACAGGCTGCCCACAGGCTGTCCCCCGCATACCCACAGGGTCGGGGCGATCTTCCACAAGGGGTGTGGATGACGGGCTCGACGCGGGGGATGGCCCTCCGTACGGTGCGGCGCGAGGTCCCAGTGGTCGTCGCCGGGGCCGCGCTCCACGGGGAAGGGAGCGCGGCCACCGGTCCGACCACTGGGACCTCCACGTTAGGCTCGTGCTCCGTGTCCCAGGACCCGTCGATGCACCGAGGGCGACCGTGAGCGACCAGACCCCCGACCGCGCGCGTGCGGCCGCGTTCTTCGACCTCGACCGCACGCTCATCAGCGGCTCGTCGGCGATCTACTTCGGCATCGCCGGCTGGCGCAACGACCTCATCCCGCTGCGCGAGCTGCTCTCGGACGGCGCGGACGCGCTCGCCTTCAAGCTCTTCGGGGCGAGCGACGAGCAGTCCGAGGCCGTCCGCGAGCGCATCCTCGGGGCGGTGAAGGGCCACAACCACGACGACCTCATGGCCATCAACGAGTACGTCATCCCCGTGATCCTCGAGAAGGTGCGCCCCGAGGCCAAGGGGCTCGTCGAGATGCACCACGAGGCCGGCCGGGACACCTACATCGTCTCCGCCTCCCCGATCGAGGTGGTCGAGCCGCTCGCGAGCGCGCTCGGCATGACCGGCGCGATCGCGACCACGAGCGAGATCGTCGACGGCTGCTACACCGGCCAGCTCGACGGCCCGTTCGTCTACGGCGAGGGCAAGCGCGAGGCGATCGAGAAGCTCGCCGCGGAGAAGGGCTACGACCTGCGGCTGTCCTACAGCTACAGCGACTCCGTCTCCGACCTGCCGATGCTCGAGATGGTGGGGCACCCGGTCGCCGTCAACCCCGACGGTCCGCTCGAGACCGTCGCGCACCAGCGCGGGTGGCCGATCGTGATCTTCGCCCGCCGCACGAAGAAGGTCGTCAAGACCACGACGGCGTCCGTGGGCGCCGCGGCGCTCGCCGCCACCACGTACGCCATCGGTCGTCGGCACGGCCGCCTCCACGCCGAGGCCTGGCGGGGCCGGCGGATCCTCGCCCGCCTGCGGTGACGGTCCCTCCCGTCCCGCGGTTCTCGCGCACGCCACACCTCGTCGAGCTCGTCGCCGAGACCGAGCGGCTGGCGCAGGCCGTCGCCGGCGCGCCCGCCGAGGCGCGCGCCGCGCTGCGCGACGGGCGTCTCGACGCCGCCGCGGTCGCGACGCTCCGGCTCGACGGCTCGCCGCTCCACGCGCCGCCGGACGTCCGCGGCATCGAGGTGCCCGACCCCGACGAGGTGGACCCGACCGAGATCCGCCCCGGCACGTGGCTCGACGCCATGCGGCGGGGCAACGACGAAGCCCTCGAGGACGACGCCGTCACCGAGGTCCAGGCGATCGAGTTCATCGGCGTCCGCGCGGGCCTCGGGTCCGACGACCTCGCCGACGACCTCCTCGCGGAGCCGCTCGAGGCGCTGTCGAGCCTGCACCAGCGCATCACGCGCGGGCTCGTCGAGACCCTGCAGGCCGGCCGTCCGCGCCGGAGCGAGCAGGCCGTCCACGACGGCAGGACCGGGCGCATCATCTTCTTCCCGTCGGAGCCCGCGGACATCCCGCGCGACGCCGCCCTCCTCGCCGGCTGGCTGGTGAGCGCGGCGGCGCGGGAGCACGCGCTGGTCGTGTCGGGCGTGCTGCAGCACGAGATCCTGCGGATCCACCCGTTCGAGGCGGCGAACGGCCGCCTCGCCCGGACGGCGGCCCGCCTGGTCCTGCGGTCGCGGGGGCTCGACCCCGATGGGCTCGGGGCGCCCGAGGTGGCGCTCGCCACCGACCCCATCGGCTACCACGACGAGGTCGCCCGGACGATCCGCCGCCGCGACCTCACCATCTGGCTCGAGCGCTGGGCCGAGGCGGTCGCCGCCGGTCTCCGCGACGCCGCGCGCGACCTCGGCGTGCTCGACGTCGACGTCCGCGACGAGGCCGCCCGCTGGGTGCTCCAGCGGCCCGCGTTCACCATCGCCGACTACCGCGCCGAGCTGTCGGTCGGACCCGAGACGGCCCGCGCCGAGCTCGGGGCGCTGCTCGACGCCGGCCGCGTCCGGCGGGTCCTCGGCTCGCGCGGGCTCCGCTTCGAGACCGTCAGCTCCTGACCTCCGGGCTGACGCCGGCGACCACGGCGCGGTGCGCGACGGCGACGCCCGCCAGGACGACCGCCGCGCCCGCGACCTGCGGCAGCCCCAGCTCCTCCCCGAGGAGGACCGCGCCCCAGACCATCGCGAGCACCGGCTGGATCAGGAGCGCGATCGAGGTCAGCGCCGCGGGGAGGCGGTGGATCGACGAGCTCAGCAGGACCCACGCCAGCACCTGCGAGCTGAGTGCGAGGAGGACGAGCCAGCCGTCGGCCGGCCACTCGCCCGCCGGCGCCGCGACACCCTGGCTGGCGGCGAACGCGCCGGTCACGAGGGCCGCCCCGAGGGTCGCCGACCCCATCACCTCGATCGCGCTGGCGTCCGGATGCCGCAGCCGCGCGACCCGCATGACCACGAGGAACACCGAGTAGAGGACCGCGGTGACCACGCCGAGGAAGACGCCGAACGGGACGTTGCCGCCGACGTCGACGGGCTCCCCGACGGCACCGAGGAGCCACACGCCCACGAGCACGGCGGGGAGCGCGAGCCAGAACATCGGGCGTGGGCGCTCGCGGAAGAGCACGACGCCGGCGACGCCCACGAGCACCACCTGCAGGTTCGGCAGCACCGTGCCGAGTCCGGCCCCGATGTGCTCGATCGAGCTGTGCCAGGCGAAGAGGTCGCCGCCCAGGAAGAGGCCGGCCACCACGCCCAGGCCGACGAGCCCGCCGGCGACCGGCCGGCCGGCGCGCCGGCGTGAGACGAGGACGAGGACGGCGAACGCCGGCAGGGCGTAGGCGGCCCGGAGGAAGGAGGAGCGCACCGGCTCGACGTCCGCGAGGCGGACGAACACGGCGCTGAACGAGATGAGGACCGCGCCGGCCCAGGTGCGCAGCAGCGCACGCCGGTCGAGGGTGCCGTCGCCCGTGGCGGCTCGAGCGCGCGCGCCGCGCCTGTCCGTGTCCGTCACGCGCCCACACTTCCGCCGGTCGGCCCGGCCGTTCGGCCGTCGGATGTCGGGAACCCCGTCCGGGCTGCCCCTGTCGTCCGCACCGGCACGCTATCGGCGGCGCGACCCTCCCCCGAGAGCAAGGACGTGACCTCCCCGGTGCGCGACATCGCCGCGGTTACGGTTCCGACAGCGGAGGAGCGCACAGTGACGCAACGACCGGGACGCTCGACGGCCGAGGCGGTGGCCGGCGCGCTCCAGCTCGGCGCGGACGGGGTCCCCGACGACGTCCGTGGCTCGATCCTCCGACTGGCCGAACGCTTCCGCCCCGCGGACGCCCGCGGCGTCTCCGACGCCTGGGTGGTCGACATCGCCGGCCACCAGCCCTACACCATCCACGTCCGCGCAGGTCGTTGCCTCATCTCCCCCGGCGAGCCCGAGCACCCCGTCGCGCGCCTCGCGACCGACGCGGCCACCTGGCTCGACATCGTCGCCGGTCGTCTCGACGGCGTCGCCGCCTTCCAGGCGGGCCGCCTCGTCGTCCATGGCGACCTCAACATGGCCGTCCGGCTCGAGACGATGTTCACGCCCGGGCCCGCCGCCACGCGCCTCCTCCGGACCGTGCACACGCAGGTCAAGGGCGTCGAGATCGAGTCGATCGTCGCCGGCGCAGGGACCCCGGTGCTCCTGCTGCACGGCCTCGCCGCCTCCAAGGTGTCGTTCCTGCCGACCCTCGACGGGCTCGCGGACCACCACGAGGTCCACGCCCTCGACCTCCCCGGCTTCGGCAAGTCCGACAAGCCGGCGCCGCACGGCAAGCGCTACTCCGCCCCCTGGATGGCCGACATCGTCCACGGCTACATGGCGCGCAACCGCATCCGCGAGGCCTACCTCGTCGGCAACTCGATGGGCGGACGCATCGCCGCCGAGGTCGCCCTGCGCCACCCGCGCAGCGTCCGCGGCGTCGTCGGGCTCGGCTCCGCCGTCGCCTTCGACGAGTACCAGCGCTACGCCCGGCTCATCCGGATGTTCCGCAGCCAGTGGCTCGGGCTCGCTCCCCTGCCGCTCAACCGCCGGTGGATCGAGGCGGGCCTGCGCGAGCTCTTCCACGACCCCAGCACGTTGCCGCCCGAGAACCTCCGCGCCGCCGCCGAGGACACCGTCCTGCACCTGCGCGACCGCGGCTACCGCCTCGCCGTCATGGCGTGCGCACGCCACCTCGGGGCCGAGCGCGCGACGGGCCGCAACGGCTACTGGGGCCGCCTGTGCGACCTCCAGGTGCCGTCCCTGTGGATCTTCGGGGACCGCGACGTCC
>JAHWKB010000208.1 GCA_019348115.1 Actinomycetota bacterium
GCGCCGCGCAGCTCGAGGTCGCGCATCGCGATCGACAGCCCCGACCCGAGCCGGGTGTGCTCGGCGATCGTCTTCAGCCGCTCGTAGGCGGGCTCGGTGACCGACGCGCCGGCGGGGTAGAGGAAGTACGCGTACGCGCGCTCGGAGGACCGGCCGACGCGTCCCCGCAGCTGGTGGAGCTGGGACAACCCGAGGAGGTCGGCGCGCTCGATGATGAGCGTGTTGGCGTTGGGGATGTCGAGCCCGGACTCGATGATCGTGGTGCAGACGAGCACGTCGATCTCGCGCTCCCAGAACCGCACCATCGCGGCCTCGAGCTGGCGCTCGTCCATCTGCCCGTGCGCGACCTCGATGCGGGCGTCCGGCACGAGCTCCTTCAGGTGGGACGCGACGGAGTGGATGGTCTCGACCTGGTTGTGGAGGTAGAAGACCTGCCCGTCGCGGAGGAGCTCGCGCCGGATCGCGAGCGCGATCTGGGCCTCGTCGTACTCCTGCACGATCGTCATGACCGGCTGCCGGTCCTCGGGCGGGGTCTCGATGATGCTCATGTCGCGGATGCCGGTGACGGCCATCTCGAGCGTCCGAGGGATCGGGGTCGCGGACATCGAAAGCACGTCGACGCTCGTGCGGAGCTGCTTCAGCCGCTCCTTCTGGGACACGCCGAAGCGCTGCTCCTCGTCGACGATGACGAGGCCGAGGTCCTTCCACTCCACGGTCGTGCCGAGGAGGATGTGGGTCCCGACGACGATGTCGACGACGCCGGCCGCGACCCCGTCCATCGTCTCCTTGCGCTCCTTGGGGGGCACGAACCGGCTGACCATCCGCACCTCCACGGGGAAGCCGAGGAAGCGCTCGCGGAAGGTCTCGAAGTGCTGCTGCGCGAGGATCGTCGTCGGCACGAGCACCGCGACCTGCTTGCCGTCGAAGACCGCCTTGCCGGCGGCACGGACGGCGACCTCGGTCTTGCCGAAGCCGACGTCGCCGGCGAGGAGCCGGTCCATCGGCAGCGGGGTCTCCATGTCCTGCTTGATCTCGTCGATCGTCGTCAGCTGGTCGGTGGTCTCGACGTGCGGGAAGGCGTCCTCGAGCTCGCGCTGCATCATCCCGTCGGGACCGAACGCGTGGCCGGGCGAGTGCATCCGTGCGGCGTAGAGACGGATGAGCTCGGCGGCGATGTCCCGGACCGCCTTCCGGACGCGGTTCTTCGCCCGCTCCCACTGCGCCCCGCCGAGGCTCATCACGCTCGGCTTCTCGCCGCCCGCGTACTTCGCGATCGCGTCGACCTGGTCCGACGGCACGAACAGCGAGTCGCCGTCGGCGTACTCGAGCTTGACGTAGTCCTTGCGCGCGGTCTCGCCGGTCGGGCCGCTCACCTCGCGGGTGACCATCCCGCGGTAGATGCCGACCCCGTGGGTGCGATGGACGATGGGGTCGCCCTCCTTGAGCTCCAGCACCGTGTCGGCGGCGGACGAGCGCGCGCCCATCCGGCGCGTCGCCTTGCGCGACCGGCGCGGTCCGAAGACGTCCCACTCCCCGAGCAGGACGAGGCCGAGCCCCTCGGGGGCGAGGAAGCCCTCGCGGAGCGGGCTGGGCACGACCTCGACCCGCCCGAGCTGGGGCTCCGCGCTCGCGGTCGCCGCGAGGACCGCCGGGACGCCCTGCTCGGCGAGCACCTCGGTCAGCCGCTTCGCGGTCCCCTCGCCGACGGTGGAGACGACGACCCGGACACCGTCCCGGAGGTGCTCCTTCAGCCGCTCCGACATCGCGGCGACGTCGCCGCGGAACGACGCCCACGGGTCGCCGGGGAGCTTGGCGACCCCGAACGGGGTGAGCTCCCAGCTGCGGCAGTCGCTGCGCTCGAGGAGCTCGTCGACGGTCGCGAAGCCATCGTCCTCGGGGCGGTGCCCGGCTGCGGTCTCCCATGCCGTGTCGATGAGGACCTGGGCCTCCTCGTGGAGCTTCGTCGCCCGGTCGCGCAGCACCAGCGGATCGACGAGCGCGATGCCGGCGCCCTCGGGGAGGAAGTCCGGGAGCAGCGCCGGTCGGGGGTGGAGCAGCGTCACGAGGGACTCGACGCCCTCGAAGGTGAGCCCGTCGGCGAGCTTGTCGAGGTGCTCCCGCAGGGACGGGTAGCGCGCGACCATCTCGCGGGCTCGGGCCTTGAGCTCGTCGTCGATCACGAGCTCACGCGCCGGGTCGAGGACGACGCGGTCGATGGCGTCCACGGAACGCTGATCGCCGACGCCGAACGTGCGCATCGACTCGATGTCGTCGCCCCAGAACTCGAGCCGGACGGCGGAGTCGGAGGCGGTCGGGAAGACGTCGATGATCCCGCCGCGGACGGCGAACTCGCCGCGGGACTCCACCTGCGGGGTGCGGGCGTAGCCGAGCTCCGCGAACGCCTCGACGAGACCGTCGAAGGTCCCGTCCCAGGTCGCGGGCTCGATCACGGTCGGGCCGCGCCGGCCGAGCGACGGGTCCATCGGCTGCAGCGCGGCACGGACCGGCGTGACCACCGCGAGGAGCGGCTCGTCGTAGGCCTCGGGCCGGAGCAGCCGGTCGATGACGGCGAGCCGGCGTCCCACCGTGGCGGGCTGCGGCGAGAGCCGCTCGTGCGGCAGCGTCTCCCAGGCCGGGAACACCGCGACGCGGTCGCGGCCGAGGAACGCCTCCAGCCCGTCGGCGACCGCGTCGGCGTCCGACGACCGCGGCGTGACGACCAGCAGGGGCGTGCAGCGCTCGACCAGGAGCGAGAGCACGAAGGGGCGCACGGACGGCGCGAGCGCGAGCGCGCCGGCGTCGAGGTCCTCCTCGAGCGCCTGCCGTCCGTGCCGGAGCAGGACGGCGAGCGGGCCGCCGGCGAGGCCGGGGTCCGTGACGTCACCGATGGTCCGGGGTGAGGTGGTCACGCGGTGCTTCTTCCGGGAGCGGTCGACGAGGGTACGCCCACCTGGCAGGCTCCCCGTGCGGGGCCAGGGACGGCGGGAGGTCGGAGGACGTGGTCGAGGACGTACGGCACCCCATCTTCGCGCGGGTCTACACGCGCTTGAGCCGTGCCATGGAGCAGCAGGGCGCGGCGGACCACCGCACCCGGCTCCTGCAGGGCCTGACCGGCGAGGTGCTCGAGGTCGGCGCCGGCAACGGCATGAACTTCCGCCACTACCCGCTGTCGGTGACGCGCGTGCTCGCGGTCGAGCCCGAGCCGTACCTGCGCCGCCAGGCCCAGCGCAACGCCGCGGCGGCCCCGGTGCCGGTCGAGGTCGTCGAGGGCACGGCCGGCGAGCTCCCCGTCCCGGACCGCAGCTACGACGCCGTGGTGTGCTCGCTCGTGCTGTGCTCCGTCCCGGACCAGCGCGCGGCCCTCGTGGACGTCCGGCGGGCCCTGCGACCCGGTGGCGAGCTGCGCTTCTTCGAACACGTGGCGTCGTCGAGCCGGGCCGCGGCGGCGGTCCAGCGGGCGCTCGACGCGACCATCTGGCCACACATCGGCGGCGGCTGCCACGCCGCCCGCGACACCGCGACCAGCATCGCCGAGGCCGGGTTCGAGATCGTCGAGCTCGACCGGTTCCGGTTCCCCGACGGGCCGGTGCCGACGCCGACCGCGCCGCACATCCTCGGCCGCGCGGTCCCCGCCTGACGGCCTCTCAGCGCTGCTTCTTCCCGGGGCGCGGCATGTAGCCCTGCGGGATCGGCATGCCGCGGTCGAGCGGGGCGAGCTTGCGGTCGAGCTTCGGGACCTCGGTCTTCGACAGCGCGCGCGGCAGCTTCGTCATCGTGAACGACAGCTGCTGCAAGGTGGTGTCGCCCTCGCCCGTGCCGACGACGATCGTGTGCAGCGGCGTGTCGCCGAGCACGCGCGAGACCTTCTTCTTCTCCTGCGCGAGGAGCTGCTTCACGCGCGCCGGCGAGTCGCCCTCGGCGACGAGCACGACGCCCGGGCGACCCACGACCCGGTGCACGAGGTCCTGCTTCTTGTTGAACGCGACGGCCGGGGTGACGAACCACTGGCCTCGGAGGGACTGCAGCACCGCCGCGGCCGCCCCCGGCTGTCCCTCGATCATCGACAGCTGGGCCCGCTGGGAGCGCTTGCCGAACACGATGAGCCCGACGAGGAGCGACAGCAGGGTCGCCGAGATCGTGCCCAGGATCCAGCGCCCACCCCAGAGGCCGATGAGTCCCAGGACGACGAGGAAGGTCACCGCCACCGCGCCGGCGACGAACGGGACGAGCTTGTCGTCCGCCTTCTTGGTCGCGACGAACGCGGCCCGGAGCTGCGCCATGCGTTCTCTCATCGGGAGCTCTCCTGGTGGTAGCGGTTCTGCGTGGGCTCGAGCCCTTCGCGGATCAGCATCTCGACGGCGTCCCCGGCCTCCTCGAGCGTCACGTCGATGC
>JAHWKB010000209.1 GCA_019348115.1 Actinomycetota bacterium
TCCCGGCACCCGGCGGCGACCTGCACTCGATGACGCCGACCGTCGACGGCCGCGAGACGCACCTCGCGTACCTCACGGGCGGCTACTACATCGCGGACACGTCGGGTGTCGTCGACGGTGCCGAGGACCCGACGCCGAGCCTGATCACCCCGCCCGGTGGCAACGCCGACTGGGAGGGGCCGGGCGCGCACTCCGCGCTGCGCATCCCCGGACGGGACGTCGCACTGGTGGCCGACGAGGTCTACGGCGAGGCGCTGAAGGCGCTCGGCCACGGCTGTCCGTGGGGCTGGGTCCGTTTCGTCGACGTGAGCGACCCGACGGCCCTCGAGGTCATCGGCGAGTACAAGCTCGAGCAGAACGAGCAGCGCTTCTGCGCGACCGACGTGCCGCGCCCCGTGTCGAGCTACTCCGCCCACAACCCCACGGTCACCGACGAGCTGGTCTTCATCAGCTGGCACGCCGGTGGACTCCGCGTGGCGTCCTTCGAGGACCCGACGGCACCGACCGAGACCGGCGCCTTCGTGCCCGAGCCGCTGCCGTGGGTGCTCCAGGAGGACCCCGCGCTGACGGCCGGACAGGACAAGGTCGCGTTCTGGTCCTTCCCGATCATCCAGGACGGGCTCGTCTACGTGGTCGACGTCCGAAACGGCCTCTACGTCCTCCGCTACACCGGCGAGGGCGCCGACGAGGTCGACCGGATCCGGTTCCTGGAGGGCAACTCCAACGTCGGTGACGCGGTGCGCTTCCCGCGGGCCGGCGCCGACCGTGCGACCAGGCCCGAGGCGGGCCGCCGGTAGCGGACCAGCGCTCGACGTCCCGTCCCGCACGGCCGGCGGAGGACCCGCGGTCCCTGCGCCCGCTCGACGGGGCTGCGGCGGTCGACTGGCCGCACCGCGCCAGGGCGAGGAGGCGCGGCCCCCTCTACGCCCCACCGCCCGGTCGGCTCCCCGTCGCCCGCGTTCCAGGTGACCTCGGTGAGGGTGGCGTGGCCCGTCCCGGACGGGTGGACGTCCTCGAGCCTGCTGACCTCCTGCTCCGCGAACCGCTGGTTGGACACGGCCCCGTCACCCACAGCGCCGCCGCGAGCAGGACCGATGCGAGGCCGGCCGCGCCACCGCCGGTCGCGGGCAGTGCTCCGGCCCGCGCAGCCGTCCCGTCGTGCGGCCGGACGGACGCCGTGGCCTCCGGCGCCGGCATCGGGGCGGGGGAGGGGCCCGAGGAGAGGAAGTCCAGCGTCAGCTGCCACACCTCCGGGGAGTTCGAGATGCCGATGTGGGCAGTGCCGAGCGCCGGGTCGTGTCGCCCCTGGCCGACGACACCCACGTCCCGTGCGCCCTCGAGTCGACCGCTCGCCGAGAAGTCGTGCGGGCGTCCGTGGCGGTCCTCGGCGGGCACGGGCGGGAAGGCGCCGTCCTGCGCCTCGACGTACACGAAGCTCGTGTCGATGTTGCGGACCGACAGGTACTCCGTCGGACCCGGTGTCGCGTCTCCCGCGTTGAGCGCGGACAGGAGCGGGGTGTCGGCCGCACCGAACTCGCGGCAGATGGCGCTGTCCGGGTGGAAGCCGCCCGCGGCCGGGTTGGCGTAGTAGTTCCGGAGCGACGGGGAGCAGTTGATGATGCCGTGGTGCGGCGAGTCGACCGCCACGAGGCGCCGGACGGACGCGTAGGCGTCGTCCTGCCTGAGCCACTCGCGGGGGACGATGCCCCCGAGGCTGTGCCCCACGATGTCGACCTGCTCCGCCCCGGTGTAGTCGAGCACCGCCTGCACGAACGCCCGGACGTCGGGGACGTTCGCGAGCGTGGAGTGGGCGGCGCTGGACTTCACCGTCGGGTCGGCGAGCGCGTCGCACTGGTCGCCCTGGTAGCCGAGCCCCCACAGCTCCGAGGACCGGTAGCCGTGGTCGAGGAAGTGCTGCGCGAAGGCCTGCATGTGGCCGAACGAGCCGTTGCACGCCGTCGGGTAGGGGGTGTCGTTGTTGCCGTGGAGGAAGATGACGGGTGCCCGCTCCACCGCTCCCGAGGCGCCGAAGCCGATGACGGGCACTCCGAGCGACGCGTCGAGGATCTCAGGGAAGTCCTCGGGGAACGTCGTCCCGATGCGTTCCGCCGCCCCGGCCGTCCCCACCCAGGACACGACGAGGGCCAGGGTGGCCACGACGGCGGACCGGCGCCGGGACGGGCGGTGGCTCGGGCGGTGGCTCCGGCCGGTCATCGTGCGGACCAGCCCATGTCCATGACGACCGGTGCGCCCGTGAAGGCGTCGCCCATGGGGCCCGTCAGGAGCGCCACCATCTCGGCGACTTCGCTCGGCTCGACCATCCGCTTCACCGCGTGCGGCTCGAGGATCACCTCCTCGAGCACACGCTCCCGGCTGATGCCGTGGGCACGTGCCTGGTCGTCGAGCTGGTCCTCCACGAGCGGCGTCCGGACGTAGCCGGGACACACGGCGGTCGCCGCGATGCCGTGCGGTGCACCCTCCAGGGCCAGCACCTTCACGAGCCCCAACAGCCCGTGCTTGGCGCTGATGTAGCCCGCCTTGAACGGCGACGCGACGAGCCCGTGCACGGACGCGATCGCGATGAAGCGGCCCTGGCCGCTGTCGGAGAGGGCGTCCCAGGCGTGGTGAGCGAGCAGGAACGGACTCGTCAGCATGAGCGCGATCAGCGCCTGCCAGCGCTCGGGTGGGAAGTCCTGCACGGGGGCCACGTGCTGGAAGCCGGCGTTGGCCACCACGACGTCGAGACGGCCGTAGCGGTCGCGCGCCTCCGCGACGCTGGCGAGGTTGCCTTCCGGCGTCGTGAGGTCGGCCTCCCAGTGGTCACCCGGCCCCGTGGGGTCCGGATCGACATCGACCGCGAGGACCCGGAAGCCGTCCCCGACGAGCCGTCCGGCGATCGCGCGCCCGATGCCCGACGCGGCGCCCGTGACGAGGGCGGCCCGGCCGTCGCTCATCGCCTCACCTCCCGGAGATCGCGGCACGGATGGCGTCCTCCGTGCCCGTGGGGATCGCCGCCTGCCCGCCCAACAGGAGCACGCGCCGGACGTCGTCGGCCACGGACCGCAGGAGAGCCGTCGCCGGCGATCGACCCGTGTGCTCCGGGTCGACGAGGAGGACCAGCCCCCGCGGCACGGCGCCCCACTCGCCGGCGGTGGCGACCGGCGCGGCGGCGAGGGCGTCAGCGAAGTCCCTCCCGGTGGCGATGTACACCTCCTCGAGGCTGTGCCCGCGCTCGAGACCGAGGCGCGCCACGGCGACGCTCGTCTCGTACCGGTCGGCGCCGGCGACGCGTCGCGGCGCCGGCAGCTGCGCCGCGACGGCTTCGGAGACGGCGCGGGCGCCACCGACGACGAGCGTGCGTCGGGTCCCGAGCTCGGAGAGCACGTCGGCGGTGGCCGGGTGCAGCTCGGCGGGCGGCGTCAGCAGGATGGGTGTGCCCGCCGCCGCGGCGAGCGGTGCAGCCGAGAGCGCGTCGGCGAACGTCTCCCCGGACGCGACCACGGCCTCGTCAGCGCCCGCCGGCAGCGCCCGTGCGATCGCCGCCGCGGTGGCGTAGCGGTCCCGTCCGGCGATCCGTTCCACCTCGAGGCCCAGGTCGGTCAGTGCCTCCACCACGGCGTCGGGGACGGCGGCGGTGCCGCCGACGACGACCGCGGAGACGGCCCCCAGCCGGTGGAGCTCGTCACGGAGCGCCTCGGTGAGCTCGTCGCGGACGAGGAGCACCGGCGCGTCGTGGTGCGCGGCCAGCGGCGCCGCCGCGAGCGCATCGGGGAACCGGTCGGCCGCGGCGATCACCACCGTCGGCGTGATCCCGAACGCGGCGCGGCTGGCAGCGATCGCGGTGCCGATGCGGTCGTCGCCGGCGACACGGTCCAGCGGTGCCGGCAGACCACACGTGTTGGCGCGCTCCTCCTCGCTGGCGTCGGCCGGGAAGGGGACGAAGCCGCTCGGCGGCGGCTCGGTGCCGGACACGACCCAGGCGTCCAGCCGGTCGAGCGCGTCGAGGAAGCACGGCAGGATGGGCCGGAAGACCTCGGGATGGTCGTCCGCCTTCGGGTCGACGTGGGTGCCGCCCTCGATCACGTAGTACCGGAAGGCGTCTCCGTGGCCGTGGCCGCGCACCATGTCGGCGTAGACGTCGGAGTCGGTGCTGATGGGCAGCAGCGCGTCGAGGGTGCCATGCAGGGTGATCAGTGGCGCCCCGCCGGTGTCGCCGGTGTTCGACAGCTCGGCCACGCGCTCGGGGACGAAGTCGGGTCGCCCGTGGTAGTCGTACTGCGCGTCAGGGTCGCTCGGCGGCACGATCAGGCGCGGAGCGGCGACCCCGTTGGTGTACTCGGGGTCGACGACGGGCCGGTAGGTGCTCGCGACCG
>JAHWKB010000210.1 GCA_019348115.1 Actinomycetota bacterium
CGCGTTCACCGGCGAGCGGAAGTCATCCCTGGGGCTGCGGCTCGTCGGCCGCTAGCCCTCCCGCCTCCCGCCGCCGCGCGGCGGTCACGAGCACGAGGTAGAGCGTCAGGAGCGCCACGGGGAGCACACGGAACGTGGCGCTCAGGCCGATGACGGAGGCGACGCCACCACCCAGCACGGGCCCCACGATCTTGCCGAGGTCGAGCCCGCCGTGCAGCACCGCCGCGGTCATGCCGTGCGCCCGCTCGTCGTCCGCGACCCCGTCGAACGCATCGGCGGAGCCGGTGATGCGGAGGAGCCCGCGCGACAGGCCGACCATGAGGAAGAGCGGGATCTGCAACAGGAACGAGGACGGCACCGACGGCAGGAGCACGACCGCCGAGGCGCTCAGGACCGCCAGCGGGAACGTCAGCGACACGCGTCGGTCGGTGCGGGAGAAGATCGGCCCGGACGCGAAGCGCACCACGGACGACGCGATCGAGCGGCATGAGGCCAGCGTGCCGATCTGGGTGAGCGACAGGCCCGCGGCCAGTGCGAAGACGGGATGGATCGTGTTGAGCAGCCCGCTCATGAAGTTGATGTAGACCATGATCACGACGCCGGCCCAGACGATGGCGGGCATCCCGCGGATGGCCCGGAGGATCCCCGCGTGGCCACGCGGCGACAGCCCGTCGGCCTGCGGCGCGTTCACGAGCCCCACCCGGGACTGACGGCGGAAGGCGGCCACCATCACGAGGGTCGCGATCAGCGGGATCGCCGCCAGGGACAGGAACGCCGGGGCGTACCCGAACGTGTCCGCCAGGAAGCCGGCGCTGACGCCGCCGAGGGTGTTGCCGATGCCCTGCGACCCGGAGTACCACGCCATCGCACCGGCGGTCGGAAGTCCGGCCGGTCGCGTGGCGACGAGGAGCGCGAGCTGCGTGGTGGTCACGATGGCCCACCCGAGACCGTCGAGCGCCATGAGGCCGGCGAACGGCACGGGGTGTCCCACGAGCGGCACGGACGCGAACGCGAGCGTGCACAGCAGACCGCCGACCACGAGCATCGGCAGGGCACGGTCGAAGCGGTAGACGGCCCCGACGGGGACCCGCGACAGGAGCGATGCGCCTCCGAAGACGGCGAGGACCACGCCGATGACCCCCGGGCCCTGCCCGAGTCCCTCCGCCAGGTAGGGGGAAACGAGCACGTGCAGCGCCTGCTCTCCGACGGCGAAGAGCGCCACGCACACGTAGATGGGGACGAGAGGCCGCCACGTCCAGCGTGGCGGCCTCCCGTCGGATCGCTCGCTGCCGTCGGTCACCGGCAGCGGTCAGCGTGGATCACTCGATGACCGGCTGGCCGGACTGCGAGACGATCTCCTCCCAGAGCCCCTCCCACTTGTCGCGCTCCTGGGTGATGGCGTCGATGTCGACGAGGATGGGCTCGTACTCCTCGGGGATGCCGCCCTCGACCGTGGTCGAGGCGGGCCCACGGAAGTCCTCGGCGAGGATCGACTGCGCATCGGTGAGGAGGAACTCGGCCCACAGCAGCGCGGTCGCCGGGTTCTGCACCGCCTTCATGATGCCCACGCCGTTGGGCCGCAGGATCATCGGCTTGAGCGGCGGCTCCCACTGGATCGGTGCACCTTCGTCGATGAACTCCGCGACCCGGTGGTGGTACAGCGACGTCCCGGCGTCGTACTCGCCGGCGACGACGAGCTCGGCCATGAGGGTGTGGCCGTCGACGATGCGGGCGTCCCGCGCCGCCTCCTTGAACATCTCGACCACCTCCTCCTCGGTCATCCCCTGCTGCTCGATGAAGTACCGGTTGGTGATGGTCGCGAACCAGTCCCAGTCGCCGAGCTCCATCGCGAGCAGCCCGTCGAACTCCGTCAGGAGCTCCTCCCAGGTCGCCGGCGGGTCGCTCACCTCGTTGGTGTTCCACGCGGCGACGAAGGTGTTCACGTAGACGGAGGCCCAGTTGTCGAACACGCCGGCCTCGATGATGTCCTCGGTCGCCGGCGAGGTGAGCGGCAGCAGCAGCCCCTCGCGATCGGCGAGCGCCATCTCGGGGCCGTTGGCCATGAGGACGTCGTTGCCGGCGTAGTTCGCGTCGTTCTCCTGCAGCACCCGCTGCAGCACGTCGGACGAGGACGCGCGGTAGTAGTTCGGCTCGATGTCGAACTTGTCCTCGAACGCCTCGATGAGCGGCTCGGCATCGTCGAGGTTGGTGGAGCTGTACACGTTCAGCCCGTCCTCCTCGGCGGCGAGCTCCGCGAGCTTCGCGGTGCGCTCCTCGCCTTCGAGACCCTCGAGCTGGGCGTACACCTCCTCGAGCGCCGCCGAGTTGTCCATCGCGTCGCTCCCACCCTGGGCAGCTTCGGTCTCGGTGCCCTCGTCGGGGGTCGTCGCCGCCTCGGTCGCCGTCGCGTCGTCGCCGGTGCCGCCGTCCGTTCCGGAGGACGTAGGCGGCTCGGACCCGCAGGCGCTCGCGATGAGCGCCAACCCGGCCAGGGCCGCCAGCCCGGCGCGTGCACGGAATCTGGTCTTCTCCACGATCTTCTCCCGCTTCGTCGAGGACCGGTGCCCGCGCTCCCGCGCTGCTCCCCGATCCGCCCTTCCCGTAGTATGGTCTTACCATAAAACCGTTGCACGGGCGACGGTTTCCTCCGCGGGAGCGCATCGGAGACGCCATGACCACGGCACCACGCGCCGTCGAGACCGTCGGCCTGATCGGCGCCGGGCGCATGGGCGGGCAGGTCGGCCGCCACCTCCGGGCGCGGGATTGGCCCGTCGTCGTGCTGGAGCCCGACGACGCCAACCGGAGGGTGATGACGGACCTCGGCGCCGAGGTGGCCGACGACCCGGCGGACCTCGCGGGCCGCAGCGACCTCGTCCTGGTCGCCGTCGTCGACGACGCGCAGACGATCGACGTCCTGCGTGGGGACCGGGGCGTGCTCGCGGGCGCGCGACCGGGCGCCGTCGTCGCGATCTGCGCGTCCGTCCGCCCCGACACCTGCGCGACGCTCGCCGCGGAGGGACGGGACCACGACGTCCACGTCCTGGACCTGGCGATGGTCGGCGGGGAGCGCGGTGCCGAGGCAGGCATGCTCACGCTCTTCTGCGGTGGCGAGGAGGCGGCGCTCGGTGTCTGCCGCGGCGCGCTCGCGGCCTTCGCCACCAACGTGAGCCATCTCGGTCCGGCCGGGACGGGCCAGATCGGGAAGATGGTCAACAACATCCTGCTGTGGGCGGCGATCCGCGCCGACGTCGAGGCGCTGCGGCTCGGTCGCGCCCTCGGCGCGGATCCGGCGCGCCTGCGTGCCGCCGCCGCGATCGGCAGTGGCAGCAACCGCGTGCTCCTCGAGTGGGCGCAGCAACGCCTGCGGTGGCCCCACAAGGACCTCGACAGCGCGCTCGAGCTCGCCGACAGCGTCGACCTCGACGTCCCGCTGGTCCGGACGCTGCGCGACCTCATGGCCGATCTCTCGGTCGACGACCTGCACGACCTGCGCTGAGGAGATCCCGATGGAAGAGCGGCACAGCTGGTCATCGCCGGCGTACGTGGCGGAGTGGATCGGTCAGGACGTCATCGAGGACGTCCTGCGGCTCCCGCGGAGCATCAGCGTGGGGCTCGTCGCCGACGACGATGTCGCGGTCGCGCGCGTCATCGACCTCGGCTCCGGTCCGGGCGCGTACCTGGAGGCGTTCCTCACCGCTCTCCCGGCGGCCGAGGGCGTGTGGGTGGATGCCTCGGCGCCGATGGAGGAGGCTGCGCGGGAGCGCCTGGCCCCCTTCGGGGACCGCGTCAGCTACCAGCGCGCGGATGCGTCACGTCCGGCGGAGCTCGAGCTGCCGCCGGCGCAGGTCATCACGACGTCACGGATGGCCCACCACTTCCCCGCTGACGTCATCCAGACCCTCTACCGCGTGTCGCACGACGCCCTGACCCCGGGCGGCTGGTTCTTCAACCTCGACCACTACGGCAGCCCCGAGGGGTGGGAGCCGCGGTACCGGCGCGTCCGCTCCCAGCTGATCGCGCGCTCGCGCGATCCGAAGGACCGTCACGCCCACGACCACCCGTTCCACCCCGTGCCCGAGCACCTGGAGTGGCTCCGGGCCGCCGGGTTCGCCACGCCGGACGTCGCCTGGAAGACGTTCTTCTCGGCGCTCCTCGTCGGACGCCGGGAGCACTGACTCCCCCGCGGAACGGCTCCGGCCCCCCGAGGTGGGGGGCCGGAGGCGGCGGAGGCGACCGGGGGGTGTCAGCGGTCCGCAGGGATGATCGACGTGAGGTCGGCAGGGAACTCGAGCAGCACCTCGTTACCCGGCGCGATGGACACGGTGGTCGGACACCGGACCTGCAGCCGCTGGTCACCGACGTGGA
>JAHWKB010000211.1 GCA_019348115.1 Actinomycetota bacterium
CTCGACCCACCAGTCGATCGACCAGCCGTCGTACCACGGGGTCACGAGCCCGGTCGGATCGACGATCGCCTCCCACGGCGACCACAGGTTGCCGATGCTCGTCCAGTTGCGGTGGGTGAGGTTCGTCATCACCGCGAGGTGGCCGCGCGGGACGAAGGCCTCGTCGTGCGGATCGAGCTGCCGCTCCATCCAGTACGGCCACAGCCAGTCGGGACGGATCTGCGGCGCCGCGCGGCTGCGGAGCGCCCGGGCGACGGTCCGCGCCCCGACGGGCAGCATCTCCTGCGGGGCCTCGACCTCGAACGCCTCACCGAGGCGCTGGAACGTCGAGAGGTGGCCGAGGATGTCCTCGCCGATGGAGAACCGCCGGGCCAGGTGCCGCAGCATCCAGGTCCGCACGTTGGGCACAGATGCTCCTCGGTCCGGGTGCGCCGTCCTCGACGAGTAGAACGCAGACGCCAGCGGCTCGCCGGGGTGGCCCCCCGTCGGACGGGCGAGCCTGCCTACCGGCGCGGGGGGGCGTCGCCGGTCGTGGCCCCCGGGCCGGGGTGCGCGGCGAACTCGAGCTCCTCGGGGTGGTCCGGGAGGTAGACGCGGAACGCGGCGCCGCCGTCGTCGGTGTCGTCGACCCAGGCGCTGCCGCCGTGGAGCTCGGCGAACCGCGCCACGAGCGCGAGCCCGATGCCGGTCCCCGGGGAGTGTCGCTCGCGGAGGGGTCCCTGCCGGAACGGCTCGAAGATCTCGCCCTTGAGCTCGTCCGGCACCGGCACGCCGGCCTGGCCGACGGCGATGGTGGCGCCGCCCTCCTCGCGGTCGACCGCGACCCACAGGGGCGTGCCCGAGGGGGTGTGCTTGAGGGCGTTGCCCACGAGGTTCTCGACGATGCGCTCGATCTTGGCCGCGTCGACGAACGCCTTCGTGGAGGTCACGTCCGTGCGCAGCGGTCGGTCCCCGAGGTCGGTCTCGTCGAGCACGCGCAGGACGAGGTCCGCGACGTCGGTGGGCTGCCGACGCAGTGCCACCACGCCGCGGGCCAGCCGGTCGACGTCGAGCAGGTCGGTCACGAGCGCGTGGAGCCGGTCGGCGTTGACCACGATGCGCTCGAGGAGCATCGTCCGCTGGTCCTCGGACAGCACGTCCCGGCCGCGGCGCAGCGTGACCGCGAAGCCGCGCAGCACCGTCAGCGGCGTGCGGAGCTCGTGCGACACGGCCTGGATGAAGCTGTCCTTCATCTCGTCGACCGTGCGGAGCTGGTCGACGAGGTCGCGCTCGCGCTCGACAGCGCTCGCGAGCACCGCCTCGACCTCGGCCTTCTCGGTGACGTCGATCGCCACACCGAGCGTGCCGGTGACCGTCCCGAGCCCGTCGTGGAGCGGCACCACACGGACGTCGAAGACGCGACCGGCGATGCGGGTCGCGAAGGTCGTCGGGGCGCCGGCGAGCGCCTGGCGGTGAGCCTGGAGCGCAGGCTCGCCGTGCTCGGGGTCGGCGAGGGCACGGGCGAGGATGTCCTCCAGGGGGCGGCCGACGAGCGCTGCCGGCTCGACACCGGCGCCGGCGAAGCCACGGCCGCGCGTGGCCGTGACCCGGAGCGCGTCGTCGGTGGCCCACAGGCTCACGGGGAGCTCGTCGACGAGGTGGGCGAGCGACGCGTCGCGCTGGAGCAGGCGGTGCTCGGCCCGGGTGCGCTCCTCGGCCTCGTGGCGGACACGCTCCTCGAGCCTGCGCGTGCGCACGCCGAGCGCGGCGACGGCGACGAGGAGCAGCACGACGGCTGCGGCGAGCGCGATGGTCAGGAGCACAGGAGGGCATCCCCGGTCGTCACGAGGTACTCCGTCGGTATCGGCAGGCGAGCGCCCGGCTGTAACGCGGAACGCGCCCGTTCGGCCCCCGCGGGCCGGTCAGCCGCTCGCTGCGGCGCCGGCGCGCTCGAGGTGGTCGAGCACGAGCGCGATCGCCGGCCGGGAGGTCGTGCCGGGACGGGTCAGGGCCTTCACGCGGCGTCGGGTCCCCGGGATGGCGTGCAGCACCACGCCGGCGGGGACGTCGTGGGCGGCGAGCCGGGGCAGGATCGACACGGCGAGTCCGGCGGCCACGAGGCGGAGGGTCACCTCGACGTCGTCGGTGTGGAAGCGGACGTCGGGCTGGTACCCGGCCTGGCGACAGGTCGAGCGCAGGAGCTCGCCGCACTCGTCGACGTCGTCGGCGGCCGCCCAGGTGCGGTCCCGGTAGGCGTCGACGGCAGGCCCGGCGTCCTGCGTCTCGGGGACGGCGAGGAAGACCGGCTCCTCGAGGAGGACGCGAGCGTCCAGGCCCCCGTGCCGCTGGTGCGGGTGCTGGTCGTACTCCTGGTCGATGCAGATGTCGACGTGCCCGAGGTGGAGGTCGCGGAGGTCGACGTTGAGGTCCTGCCGGAGGTGGACCTCGAGCTCGGGGTGGTCGTCGCGCAGCGACACCAGCGCCTCCGGGACGAGGCGGAGGCCGGCGCTCTGGAACGCGCCGACGGTGACGGGGCCGACGACCCGGCCCGTCACCGCCTCGACCGCGACGCTCGCGCGCTCGGCGGCCGCGAAGACCTCGTCCGAGCCGTCGACGAGCGCCCGGCCCGCCGGCGTCAGGACGACGTTGCGGCCCCGCCGCTCGAGGAGCGAGGTCCCGAACTCCTTCTCCAGGATCGCGAGCTGCTGGGACACCGCCGAGGGCGTGTAGCTGAGCGCCTCGGCCGCGGCCGCCATGGTGCCGCGGGCGGCGACCTCGCGGAGGAACCGCAGGCGGTGGAGGTCGAGAACCATCCAGTTCTCCTGATGCGTCCGTGGAGGAACGTTCGCTGGACCTGAAGCATACCCCTGCCGACACTGGGGACGATCGAGCTCTGAGGAGAGCCCCCATGTTCAGCATCCACTGCCCCGTCGAGGGCGCCGAGGTCCTCCGCGGCCCCCGCTCCATCCTGTCCATGCACAACACCTCCGCCGGCGTGGTGACCTACGTCCGCTGCGCGTGCGGCCAGATCGTCGTGATGGTCACCGGCCAGCTCGCGACCGAGCCCCGGGTGCACCACCCCGCGCCGGCCGGGACTCCCGTCGCCGACGTGGCCGGCGAGCCGGTCCCCCTCGGCGCCTAGTGCGGGAGGTCCGGGACCGCCGCGCTACAACTGCACGCGCCGGCGGTCCCGGCCGATGAGGAGATCCCTGTGACGAGCGCCGACGAGCCTCTCGCGACGGCGAGCCGCCGGCGTGTGCTGACGACCTCGTCGGGCACGCTCACGGACGCCTTCGGCGCGCCCGAGTGGGGCCTGCTGAGCGTCATCGCGGTCATCTGGGGCTCCTCGTTCCTCTTCATGGCGATCGGTCTCGAGGCGTTCCGGCCCGGGGTGATCGCGATGGCGCGGGTGGGGCTGGGGGCGCTCGCCCTGTCGCTCGTGCCGCGCGCACGCCGGCGCGTCGAGCGTGAGGACCTGCCGACCATCGCGCTGCTCGGCGTGATCTGGATGGGCATCCCGCTCATCCTGTTCCCCGTCGCCCAGCAGTGGATCGACTCCTCCGTCGCCGGCATGATCAACGGCGCCATGCCGCTCACGACCGCCGCCTGGTCCGCGGCCCTCCTCGGTCGCCTCCCCGGCCGTCGACAGCTCGTCGGCATCGCGATCGGCTTCGTCGGCATCGTCGCCATCTCGTGGCCCGAGGTGAGCGAGTCCTCCGCCACCGCCCTCGGCGTCGGCCTCGTGGTGCTGGCGATCGTGATGTACGGGCTGTCCGCCAACCTCGCCGTGCCGCTGCAGCAGCGCTACGGGGCGCTGCCGGTGCTGCTGCGTGTGCAGCTCGCGGCGCTCGTGATCATCGTCCCGTTCGGCCTCTGGAGCCTCCCGGGTTCGGAGTGGGCGTGGGGACCGGCGCTCGCCATGCTCCCCCTGGGCGTGCTCGGCACCGGCCTCGCGTTCGTCCTGATGGCGACGCTCGTCGGCCGCGTCGGCGGACCGCGCGGCTCGGTCGCGATCTACTTCGTGCCGATCGTCGCCATCATCCTCGGCGTCCTGATCCGCGACGAGCCGCTGCACCCGCTCGCCGTGGTGGGGACCGTGCTCGTCCTCGTCGGCGCCTGGATCACGAGCCGCCGCGAAGGCTGACCCAACTCCGGAGTTTGCATCGAGTCGTTGCGGCTCAGCCGAAACAAGTCGATGCGAACTCCGGTCAGTCGAAGGTGGCGATGCGGGCGTTCTTGTGCGCGAGCGCGTCGGTGACGTCGGGGCGGTGGTCGAGCTTGACGACGACGCTCACGCGCGGGGCGACCTCGGCGACGTGGTCGATGCACGCCTTGATCACG
>JAHWKB010000212.1 GCA_019348115.1 Actinomycetota bacterium
ACGATGTCGGCCACGACGCTCGGCGCCGACGGGTTCGAGGTGTCGATGATCACGGTGTGGTTGAGCGCCGCCGAGTACGCCCGGCTGCCGTCGGCGTTGAACGTGATGTCGTGCGAGTCGTTCAAGCCGATGTCGAGCGAGGTGAACCGGACGTCGTCGAGGTCGGTGATGTCGGCGACCTCGATCACCCCGACCCGGTCGGAGCGGGAGTTGTACAGGTGGGTGCCCGCGGGGTGCACCGTCTGGTTGTGCGAGCCGCCGGCGAAGGGCACGAAGCCGATCGCCACCGGGTTCGTGGGGTCGTTCACGTCGATGAGGAAGCTGCCCACCTGCGCGGCGCCGATGTCGGCATCCGTGTGACACCGGCTCTCGTTCTGCCTGTAGCCGCTGTCGGCGGTGTAGGTCGCCAACCACCCGGCGGTCGGGTGCTCGAACACCTGGACGTCACCCTGCATGATCCGGCAGTCGTAGGTGGCGACGAGCCGCGCGTCGGTGGGGTCGGTGATGTCGACCACCTGCAAGCCGTTGCGGTAGGTGCCGGCGAAGGCGTAGTCGCGGAGCTCGGGACCGCGGTCGCGGCCCCGTCCCTCGCTCCGGGTCCCGCCGTTGCCGCGACCCTGACCGTTCCCACGCTCGGCGGTCGTAGCGACGGGGATGCTGGCGAACTCCACGTCGGTACCGCCCTGCGTGTCCACCGTCCGGCCATCCGCGGCTCGGTGCGCGTCGTCCCACGTGATCGTGTCCACGAGCTGCATGTTGTCGCTGTGGACCGGACCGCCCCCCGGTGCCGGGGCGGGAGACGCGCCGATGGCGAGGACGAGGACGGTGGCGAGGACGAGGTGACGCTTCACGCGAGGAGCCTTCGGACGCAGCGACAGAGGTCCGGGAGGTTCGCCGGCCGCCTCGCGACCTCCTGCTGGTCATGCCGGATCGCGCAACCCGCGCGCTCCTGCACGCCGTGCGCAGCGGGGGCCCTCACCTGGGCCCTCCGGAACGCGCCACGGTGGGGCCGGCGGGGCTCGAAGCCGACGGGTGATGGGTCACGCCACGCGTGGTGGCGACGGACCGGCGCCCTCCCCGGCCCGGTCGTGCCGAGCTCGCCCCGGTGGTCGTCGGTCAGGCGGCCGCCGGGGTGCGGGCGAAGAACCGGGTGCGCGCTTCGGCGATCGGCTTCGGATGCAGGGCCGGACCGAAGTGACCGGCATGCGGGATCCGTTCGATGTGTGGGTCGCGCACGTGGTCGCCGACGTGTCGGATCCCGCGGCTGAACCAGTCGCGCAGCTTCGTCTCCACCCGTACATCAACAACGTCGGCACCGAGATGCGGTTGAGCCGTGACGGGTCGGTCGGCCCGGGCTCGTCGGAGGCGGCGTCTCGTTCCAGTTCCGCGAGGAACACCGGCATGTACCGGCCGGCTTCGTCGAGGTAGTCGGACGCCGACAGGGACGCGACCTCATCGTCGGTCGCGAGCATCCGGCAGAACGTCTCGGCTGCAAGCGTGAGCTCGCCGCGGTCGACGGCCTGGACGACGTCGGGGAGCGTCGCGCCGAGCGTTCCGTGGAGCTGGTCGTCGGCGACCTCGAACACCGTGGGTTCGTACGCCGCCCGAACAGGAACACCGGCCCGTCGATGCTGTCGATGAACGCGACGACGTCGTCGAGCCGACGCTGCGGTGACAGGTCGGTCGCGGCCCCGCTGCGTCCTCGACCGCGGGTGCTGGGCAGGTAGCAGGTGAACGCCTGCTCGAGGAACGGCAGCATCGCCCTCCAGCACGTCCGGCCGTCCTCGAGCGATCCGTGGACCAGCACGAGCGCAGGTCCGTTCCCCGCGACGTCGCCGACGATCCCGGTGCCGTCGGCGGACCGGGCGGTGTGGGCGCGGTCGAAGCCGGACAGCGGCGTTCCGACGGGCAGCAGACCCATGAGGCGATCCTCGACACCGCGATGCGTCTGGCGTCGATCGAAGGCATCGAGGGGCTCAGCTTCGGACGGCTGGCACGCGAGTTGGGCATCACCAAGAGCGGGGTCTTCGCCCACTTCCGGGACGAGCAGCACCTGCAGCGGGAGACCATCCGGGCTGCACTCGACGTGTTCGAGCGCGAGGTCGTGTCCCGCGGAGTAGCGGCACCACCCGGACGGGCCCGCCTCGAAGCGTTGTGCGAGGCCTACCTGTCCTACATCGAACGGGAGGTGTTGCCCGGCGGGTGCTTCCTCGCTCAGCCCCTCGCCGACTACGACGCCCGCCGCGGGCCCATCCACGACGAACTCGCCGACGGCCAACGAGGATGGCTCCGGCTACTCACCGACCAGGCCACCACCGCACCGGACCGCGCAGAACTCGACGCGGCGATCGACCCGGCACAGCTGGCGTTCGAGCTCTACGCCCATCGAACCCGCCAACTACCTCTACGTGCTGTTCCGTGACCCGGCCATCATCGACCGCGCGCGGAAGGCGATCGCCGCGGATCTCCGGAGGCTGTCACCGCGCGAGGAGGGGACCACCGACCTGTCGCGTGGAGGTGAGGCGTCGGTTCCGGCTGCCCGGGCGCGCGGGTGAGCTGCCTCCGCCCCGACGGTCGCCGATCGGGTCGCTGCTGCCACAGGGTGGGGAGCCCACCCACGCTGTGGGGAGGAGCGTGCGCCCGTGCCCGCTCGTCCGCGTGGGCTCGTTCGGGTCACGGTGCGCGGGTAGGTGCGGTGGTGCCTCGGGCTGGTCGTCGGGCAGACCGGTCCCGCTGGGCTACCGTCGGCTCCGCCGGTGCCGGCGCGGACCACGTGCACCGGGAGCCGTCGCCCGAGCACCGCTGGAGTTCCCCGTGGCCGTCGACCTCGACCGGATCGAGCAACTGAGCAGCACCGAGACCGGCCTGTGTGTGGTCGCCGTCGACCGAGGCGACGGCGGCGTGCTCAGCACGGTGGTCAACGCCGGTGTGCTGCCCCACCCCGTCGCCGGTCACCCCGTCGTGGCGTTCGTCACGCGCGGCGGGACGGTCAAGCACGAGCGGGTGCGTGCCGGTGCACGCATCACGGTCACGTTCCGCCGCGGCTGGCAGTACGTCAGCGTGGAGGGCGCCGCCGACGTCATCGGCCCTGACGACCCCTTCGATGGCTTCGATGCCGAACGGCTGCCGCAGCTGCTGCGGGACGTGTTCGCCGCCGCCGGCGGCACGCACGACGACTGGGACGAGTACGACCGCGTGATGGCCGAGGAACGCCGCGTCGCGGTGCTCGTCCGGCCCGAGCGCACGTACGGCTGAGGCGCTGTCGGCGGGGCTTGATCAGTAGCCGCCGTCTTCGCCGGTGTCACCGGCGGGGGCCTCCTCCTGACCTGGGGAACCGTTGCCGTCGCCCTCCATCTCACACGCCACGCCGCCGAAGGCGGTCACGGCGGCGGCGGCGATGGTGGCGAATCTCGTGATCGGTCGCATGCGCTCTCCTCTGCTGGCCCCACCAGCATGGCCCACGAGACGCGCGCGGTGGTGCGGTCCCCCGTCCCGGAGAAGGTGCCCTCGCTGTCCACCGCGACGTCCAGAGACGCCTCCGCGCCTGACCGTGGGTGCAGCCGCACCTGGAAGACCGGTCGCGGCCGGCCGTGGAACACGTGCTCTCGCATCCGGGGACGCTCGAAGCTGTCGACCGCGTCTTCCTGCGCTCGCAGCACTCCGCCACCGGCCGAGCGTGGTGTACGGACCAGCGACGGCTCCGGCTTCGATCCCGGCGCCGGCGCCGACGATGGCGGGCGGTCACGCCGGGGACCCGAGGAGCTCGTCGAGGGGCGTCTCCGGGTCGCGGAGGAGAGCCGTGTCGACGCGCGCGCGGGAGCGGATGACCCGCTCGAGGTCGTCGACGACGTCCCAGACGTTGACGTTCATCGCGGCGGTGACCGCGCCGTCGGTCAGCCAGAACGCGATGAACTCGCGGGCACCGACGTCGCCGCGGAGGACGACCTCGTCGTAGGCGGGCGCGTGCCCGACGTACTCCATGCCGAGGTCGTACTGGTCGCTGAAGAAGTACGGCAGGCGGTCGTAGATCTGGCCGGCGCCGAGCATGTTGCGGGCGGCGGTCGGTCCCTGGTGGAGCGCCGTGGCCCAGTGCTCGACGCGGAGGTGGCGGCCGTAGTGGGGGTGGTGGGCGTTCGCGACGTCGCCCGCGGTGAAGATGCGGGGATCGCTGCTGGCCAGTGTCGCGTCGGCGAGGATGCCGTTGTCGACGTCGAGGCCGCAGTCGTCGGCCAGGTCGGTGCGGGGGACGACACCGATGCCGACGACGACGAGGTCCGTGTCGATGGTCGTGCCGTCGCCCAAGCGGACGCGTTCGACC
>JAHWKB010000213.1 GCA_019348115.1 Actinomycetota bacterium
TGTTGGACTGGCTCAGCGAGTCGCCGCAAGGTGACCTCCCCGAGCCGCTCTCCTCGTTCGTTGACGAGCTGACGCGCATGCTCGACGAGTACCGGCCGACCAAGCTGGCGCGCGATCGGAGCTACTTGCGAAGGACAGACGAGGGTGCGCTGGAGCTCAAGCTGGCACACGCCGAAGAGGAGACGGCTGACGTTGCCGTGGACGTCTCACCGACTGAGGCAACGGTGAGCTGGTTCCTGAGCCACGAGCATGTGTATCCGGATGATCGCGTGGCGGAAGAGCGGCGGCCGTGGACGGGGCTCGTCGTGGACCTCCTCGCTCAGACGCTCCGAGGTGCCGTCATCTTCGAAACGGTTGAACGTGGGAACTCATGGGTGAGGACACGCACCATCTTCCTCAACGCGGATGGCGAAGAAGAGGTCTTCAGCGTCAACGGGAGTCTTCTGGCCTGGCTGCTTCGCTGGAAGCCCGAACGGACGACTCGGCAGCGCCTCGAGTACGGAGTGCGGGACCTACCGACAGCATGGCAAGTACCGGACTCGCCGTGAGACGACGCCGCTACGACCGCGTCGACAGAACCCGCACGGGCGCGGGTTTCTGGCGAGGGGTAGCGGCGTCGAACGGAATCGTGCGGGTAGTCCGTGACGGTAACCCGCACATCCGCGGGTCTCTGTCGTGGCCGGTCCCACAGTCGGCAGGTGTTCCGCTGTACGCCCGAACACCCGCATGTCGATGGCGGGCGCCGAGCGGTCACGGGGCGCGCCGACCCCTACGGCTCCGGGGTTCCATGGTGGCGTGCGAGACCGGTACGTGAGCTGTCGGACCGCTCCGCGTGGACGGACTCCTACGACCGCAGGGAGCTGGCCCGGCGCGGTCCGGGCTCAGCTCTCCCCGGCGACCTCGCGCTGACGGCGCTCGCGGCGCGCGGCGGCCTCCTGGGCCGCCAGCTCGGCCGCGGCCTCCGGCGTCGGGGCGGTGCCGCCGAGGTGCGCGGGGAGCCACCAGCCATCGTCCGGCGTCGCCGGCGTGTCGGGGTACTCCTCCTGGGCCCGGGCCACGAGCTCGCCGATGGCGGCCATCAGCCGGTCGGTGACCGCCTGCGGGTCCTCGTCGGGCGCGTAGTCGATCGACGGCCCGAAGCTGACCGTGATGGGGACGTTGCGACGGAAGTCGCGGGGCCGGCCCTTGGTCCACAGCCGCTGGGTGCCCCAGACCGCCCCGGGGATCAGGGGTGCGCCCGTCGCGAGCGCCATCCGTGCGGCGCCGGTCTTGCCCCGGAGCGGCATGAACGAGCGGCTGATCGTCGACTCGGGGAACATCCCGACGAGCTCGCCCGACCGCAGCGCCTCGATCGCGGCGTCCAGCGACTGCGAGGCGCGGCCGCCGCGGTCGACGGGGATGTGCTTCATCGAGCGCATCATCGGGCCCGCCACCGGGTTGTCCCAGATCTCCTTCTTGGCGAGGAAGCGCAGACGCCGCTTCGACTGCTCGCGGACGCCGAAGCCGGCGAAGATGAAGTCGAGGTAGCCCACGTGGTTGGTGGCCACCACGCCGGGGCCGTCGGCGGGGATGTGCTCCTCGCCCGTCACGCGGACGTCCCAGTTCAGGACCTTGAACGCGGCGAGGCAGGTGCCGATGACGGGGGTGTAGACGGGCTCCACGGGGGCTCCTGTGGCGGAGAGGAGGCTGGTCGGTCAGTCCTCGACGACGTGCGAGGCGAAGCGTCGGCGGGCGAGGCCCCACGCGTCGCGGTCGATCCCGGCGGGGCCGATCGCATCGACCGCCGCCCAGGCCATCGCCAGCGCGTGGTGTGAGTTGTCGTGCACGAAGAGCCCCTGCCGCCCGAAGGTGAGGACGTCCGGGAGCCCGGAGGCCCACGCGTCCAGCATCTCGAGCGGGGCCTCGTAGCCCACACGGTAGACGGGATAGGCCGAGGGGAGCCGGCGGGTCCGGACCTCGCGCACACCGACGGGCGGCAGGTCCGCCCGCCGGAGGGCCTCCTCGACGAGGCCGCCGAGCGTCACGTCGTCGGCGCCCCACACCTCGTCCCCGACCCGGCAGGGGAGCTCGGCGCACAGGACCGTCCGGTCCGGGGGGTCGTCGAGGCTGTCGCGGTAGTTCTTCGGCTCCGAGACGCGGGTGACCGGCGTCCACGCCTCGGGGAGGTAGTGCGCGTCGAAGCGGGTCCAGCGGGGGACGTCGAGGACGAGGTAGACGAGCACCATCGCCCGCGTCTCGAGCTGCCCCGCGGCGGCCCGCACCGCCGGCGGCGCGTCCGCGTGCAGCCGGGCGAGGACGGGCAGCGGGATCGTCGACAGGATGGTGCCGGCGGCGACGTCGCCGCGGTCGGTGCGGACCACGCCCTCCTCGACGGCGGTCACGGTCGTGCCGAGGCGGAGGTCCGCGCCGGCCGCCACCGCCGCATCGGCGAGGGCCTCGGTGACCTGGCCGAAGCCGCGGCGCGGGTAGCGGAACGTGCGGGCGGCCGGGTCCCTGCCGCCGAGCACGCGCCGCACCAGCTGCACCGGGGTCGACGAGGTGATGCGCTTGCGTGCCTGCTCGCCGGCGAGCTCGTCGGGGGCGTACCCCCACAGCTTCTCGGCGTACGGCCCGTAGAACCTCGCCGCCATCGTCGGCCCGAGACCTGCGCGCACGACCTCGGCGAAGGTGTCCGCCTCCGGTGACCGTGCCGGCGACGTGACCGCGTCGAGCGTGGCGCGGAGCGCGAACGTCGGGGGGAGCGAGGTCAGGACCCCGACGGGGGTCAGAGGGAAGCCGATCCACCGGCCGGCGAGGCGGATCCGCCCGCGACGGGGACGGACCTGTAGGTCGTCGCCCAGCAGCTCCTCGAGCGTCGCCAGGATGGCCGGGTCGGTCGCGCTGTGGAGCCGGTGGCTGCCGTGGTCGACGCGCACGCCGGCCACCTCGAAGCTCGCCGCCACACCGCCGACGTGGTCCTCGCGCTCGAGCACGACCACCCGGTGGCCGGCGAGCGCGGCCCGGTGCGCGGCGCCGACGCCCGCCGGGCCCCCACCGAGCACGACCAGATCCGCGGCCGCCTCGGTCACGCCGGGACGGGGTGGTCGTCGGCCGCCGTCGCCGACGTCGGGAAGACGGCGACGGGCCCGACGACCTCGATGTCGACGCGGTCGCCGGCAACGACGCGCAGTTCGGGCCCCTGGCGCGAGCGCAGGGTCGTGCCGTCCGCGAGCTGGAGGTGGACGAGCTGGTCGTGGCCGAAGAACGTCACGGCCGTCACGCGGACGGGCCCGTCGGGCCGTGGGCGCACCCGCACCGACTCGGGCCGCAGGACGGCGTCGGCGCGGTCGGCCTCGACCTCGCCGGCCGTCGGCAGGCGCCCGATCGGCGTGTCGATGAAGTAGCGCCCCGCGCGCCGGCCGGGGAGGACGTCGGCATCACCGACGAACTCGGCGACGAACCGCGTGCGGGGCGTCGCGTAGAGGACGTGGGGCGGGGCCGTCTGGTGGATGCGACCCTCCGCCATCACCGCGACCTCGTCGGCCAGGGACAGCGCCTCCTCCTGGTCGTGCGTGACGAAGACGGCCGTCGCCGAGGCCGCCTTGAGGATGGTGCGGACCTCCTCGCGGACCGAGGCGCGCATCGCGGCGTCGAGGTTCGAGAACGGCTCGTCGAGCAGCACCAGCTGCGGACCGGGCGCGAGCGCGCGAGCGAGCGCGATGCGCTGGCGCTGACCGCCGGACAGCTCGTGGGGGAGCCGGCCCCCGTACGCCTCCATGCCGACGAGCTGGAGGGCCCGGCGCGTCGCCTCCCGGCGCTCGCCACGGTCGCGGCCGCGGAGCCCGTAGTCGACGTTGCGCTCGACCGTGAGGTGCGGGAAGAGGGCGTAGTCCTGGAAGACCATCCCCACCTGGCGGACCTCCGGCGGCACCTCGCCGTCCGCCCCGGCGACCTCGACCCCGTCGATGGTGATCGTGCCGACGTCGGGCGACTCGAGGCCGGCGATGAGCCGGAGCGCCGTGGTCTTGCCGCACCCGGACGGGCCGAGGAGCGCGGTGATGGATCCGCTGGGCACGTCGAGGTCGAGCTCCGCGACGGCGACGGCGTCGCCGAAGGTCTTCCGCACCCCGCGGCAGCGGAGCGCAGGGGCGGTCTCGGCCCGGTCCACGGGTCCTCCGACGGGGCGGGAAGCAGGTGAGGTTAGGCTACCCTGCATCGAGGGCCGCCCCGGACGCGGGCACCCGCGACCGAGGGGTCAGAGGCGAGGGCATGGCCGAGCTCCACGACACCACCGAGCAGTACCTCGAGACCGTCCTCGG
>JAHWKB010000047.1 GCA_019348115.1 Actinomycetota bacterium
CCAGGGTCCCAGGAGACCCGACCCTAGGCCGAGGAGGACCGGCCGCGCCGGACGCGTGGTGCCGTCAGCTGCGCTCGGCGTCGCAGCTCAGCTGCGCTCGGCGTCGCAGCTCAGCTGCGCTCGGCCTTGTCGGCGGCCTGGCGGGTGCGGATGTGCTCGACGTCCTCGCGGATCTTCGCGATCTCGGCGCTCAGCTCGGAGATGCCGCCGCACCGCTTCTTGACCTCGGCGACGTCCTTGCGCGTGCTGCCGACGTCCTTCGCGAGCGGCGCGACGGCACGGTCGACCTCGGCGCGGACGAGGGTGGCGACGCGCTGGTCCAGGTCCGACAGCTCCTGCAGGCGGTCCTCGAGGGTGGCGAGGCGACGGTCGAGCGCGGTGAACTTCTCCGCGTCGGCCCCGTCGGCGTCGAGGATGGTCTGCAGGCCACGCAGGGGGATCTCCGCGGCACTCGCTGCGGTCTTCGTCAGGGTCGAGATGATGGCCATCGTGGTGCTCCGTCCGTGTTCGCGGGGTGCGCGGCGTCCGCCGGCGTTCGGGACGACGCTACGGGGCGACCCCCGCCGCGAAAGGCCGCGCGTGGCTCCCAACGACCGCCCGGCGCGAGGACGGGGGCCGGACGAACCGGGCACCGCCACGGCGCTGCGGACCCCCGGCGAACGAAGGGAGGAGTCCGACGGAGGCCCTCGACCCGCCGGTTCACTCGGCCACGAGGACCCACCCCCCGACCGGAAGAGGGAACGATGCCGAACACCATCGAGCAATCCATCGAGGTCGACGTCCCCGTCGACACCGCCTACGACCAGTGGACGCAGTTCGAGGACTTCCCCCACTTCATGGACGGGGTCCGCAGCGTCACCCAGACCGATGACACCCACCTCCTGTGGCTGACCGAGATCGCCGGCGAGGAGCGCGAGTGGCAGGCCGAGATCACCGAGCAGGAGCCCGAGAAGCGCATCGCGTGGCGGGCGGTCGGGGAGGTCGGCAACGCCGGCGTCGTGACCTTCCACAAGCTGTCCGACGCGCGCTCGAAGGTCATGCTGCAGATGGACATCGACCCGCAGAACCTCAAGGACAAGGTCGCCGACGCCGTCGGGATCACCGACGCCAAGGTCAAGGGCGACCTCGAGCGGTTCAAGACGTTCATCGAGACGCGTGGCGCGCCGACCGGCCAGTGGCGCGGCGAGGTCGACCGCGACACCAACCAGGTGAAGCCCGACCGCAGCAACTGACCTGCCCACGACGGGACGGGCCCCGGCGATCGCCGGGGCCCGTCCTCGTGTGCGCGGGGACTACGGCAACAGGCAGGAGAACCCGTCAGCCGCCTGCAGCTGGGCCGCGGAGACCGGCGTCAGGACGGCCGCGGCCTCGGCCGCCGACATCCACCGGCCGTGGGTCCGTGCCTCCGCGTCCTCCTCGGCGGTGAAGTGGTAGACGTCGAGACCGCGCTCGAGGTCGTTGGAGAACATGTAGAACGACCCGTCCTCGGCGATCTCGGGGGTCTTCACGGACCACGCGTCCGAGTCCGCGAAGCGGTGGTAGCCGAGCTGGACCATCGGGTCGTCGCCGGTGACGGCGTCCTCACCGAGGCCGATGCCGGCGAGCCCGGCGAGGTCGACGACCCGCACCCCCCCGTTGTAGTAGGCGATGGTCATGATCCCCTGCTCGGGGTACAGGCGGAACACGTGCGCCGTGCAGGTGCTGGCCGGTGGGCTGCCGTCAGCGGCCATGACCCGGACCTCGTCGATGTTCCAGTAGCCGATCTTCTCCGGCACGGCCGGGTCGCCGGTCACGTCGAAGACGTGCACGCCGCCGTTGGGGCACTGCCCCGTGGGGAGCGCGCCGGCGACCTCGTCCTCGACGACGAGGAGGGTGCGGTCGCCGACCTGGATGGGGTCGGCCTGGTGCCAGACCTGGATGGTGGGGTCGACCCATTGGGTGATGATGCTCGGCTTCGCCGGGTTCGAGGTGTCGAGGATCACGCCCTGGGAGAGCGCGGCCGAGTACGCCCGGGTGCCGTCCGCGTTGAAGGTGATGTCGTGGCTCTCGGTGCCGAGGGAGGCCGGGATGGGCTTCAGCGGCAGACGGCCGAGCCGCACCGGGGCGGTGACGTCGGAGATGTCGTAGTACTCGATGCCGGGACCGCCGTCCCGCACCGTGTTGTTGTAGAGCGACGAGTTCGAGTTGTAGAAGTACTCGCCGCTGGGGTGGACGGTGCCGTTGTGCGACCCCTCCGGGACCTTGATGAAGCCGACGGCCCTCGGCGCGTACGGGTCGCTGATGTCGACGATGAAGGTGCCGATCAGCTTCGCGGACGGCTCCGCGCCGACGTCCTGGCCGCAGACGGTGTCGCCGCTGACGGGGCGGGTGTCCTCGGTCGTGTACGTGGCGTAGGTCCTGGTCACCCCGTCCTCGTCGCGGGTGAAGATCTGCGAGTCGCCCTGGTTCGCGGGGCAGTCGTACCGCGTCACCCGGAAGGTGTCCTCGGGGGAGGTGATGTCGTAGATGTGCATCCCGTTGCCGACGGTCCCCGCCAGCGCGTAGCGGCGCTGGATGCCGTCCGCGACGTCGCCGTTGAGGTCCTGCTGCTTCAGGCCACCGGGCGTCGACCGCCCGCGCAGGAACCGGTCGGCGTAGTCGTTGCGCTCGTAGCTGATCGTGAAGAACTCGATGTCGGAGCCGCCGTCCGCGCCCGGATCCTCACCCTGCGCGTTCACGTGCGGCAGGTTCGCCACGTGACGGACGTTGTCGGAGCCGACCCCCTCGTCCGCGGCGGCGGTCGGGGCGAGGTCGACGGGCGTCGGGGCGGGCGCGGCGGCCAGCACGCCGGTGAGCGAGCCGGCGAGGACGAGGGCGCGGAGCTTCACGTGGAGATCCTCCGGGGTGGGCTGCGGCGAAGGACTCGCCGAGCCGGGGACTTCGACGCCACCGGGCCGAGCCCCTGCCTCCACGCCCTGTCCGCAGGGGCATCCGTCACGCCTGCCGCACGCAGGGATCGCTCCGCGTGACGTGCCCGTACGCAGCGTCTGTCCACCGGCCGAGGGCACGGATCACGACGGTCGGTCCACGGCGGACGAGGACGGTGCCGACCGGGAGCCGTGCCGCGAGCTCGAGGACGTGGGCGGTGACCTCCCACGCCAGGAGCTCGGCGCCCTGCGTCCGGGACGTGCCGACGAAGAGCTCCCGGGGGCTCAGCCGGTGGAGCGGAGGTCGTCGAGGAGCGGCTCCCCGCGCAGCGCGAACACGGTCTGCGGGTCCTGGAGGGCGGCCGGGAAGCGCAGGTCACGCCGGCGGAGCTCGGTGATCCACGCGACGGGCCGACGGTGCCGGCCGGCGGACCGCCGGTAGCCGCCCGTCACCCGGCCGACACGGAAGCGGTCGTCGAGGGGGACGGTCACGAGGTCGCCCGGCGCGAGCTCCTCGACGAGCCGTGCCACCTGGCGGTCGCGCTTGCGGATCCTGCCGGTGCGGGCGTCGAGCGGCACCCACGGGAGGTCACCCGGCTCGACGTCGATGCTGACGCCGGCGGCCGCGACCCGGCCACGCACCACCCAGGCGCTCCACGGTCGTGGTGCCGGTGGCGGCGCCGGCGGGTCGGGCCACACGTAGGGGAGATCGTCGGGTTCCGGGCCGAACGCGTCCCGGTAGTGGTCGGGGTCCTTGCGCAGCAGGGCGGACCGGTGGGAGCGGTGGACCCGGTCGTCGCCCCACCAGGGCGGCAGCAGCCCGGGCAGGTCGGCCGCGGCCGGCGGACCGTCGGGGTGGACGAACTCCGCGATCTGGGGCCGGGTCGTGTCCCCGTACCCGCGCCGGAGCCACTCGTCGACGATGGCCAGCCCGTAGGCGACGAGCGCGGGGGTGTGGCCCCGCCACATCGTGACCGCCGGGTGGTTCGCCCAGCCGTAGTCCTCGAGGTGGAGCGCCCGCAGGATCTGGAGGGTCTCGACGCGTTGCTTCCCCAGTCGCCGGTCGTCGAGGACGGCGGCGGAGGTGGGGAGGTCGGGGAGCGGCACGAAGGTCTGCACCCGGGGGACGGTAGGGGCCGAGCCGCATCGCCAGCTCCCGGCCGGGCGGCGGGGACGGCGGCCGGTGGGCGCGCGCGGCGTCCCTACCGTCGGTGGTCCGCGACGGAGAGGACAGCGCATGCCGGACGAGCCGTACACCCCGCAGGGCCGCACGGAGGGCGACGAGGAGCCCGAGGGGGCCCCGGCGACCACGCCCCAGGCCAGGACCGACGACGAGGACGGCGTGGAGGAGGGTCGTCCCGGCGACGAGGCCTGAACGAGGCGCAGACGCGATCCTGGAGCGTCGGTGCAGACGGGCCCCGGCGCGCGCGACGCGCCCGGGGCGGCGCCCGGTCAGGTCTCGATGGGAGATCGAGGGAGTCCGGTGTGAGCGGATGCGGTCGTTGTCGTCGTTTGCGCCATCGTGTGCCCGTCGACCTCATCCCTCGACCTGAGGTCGAGCCTCCTACTTCCTGGAAGCGCGAAGGTCGGTACCGTCCCGGCGATGACCGGGACCGTGCTGAACGTCGGCGCCATCGTGCTCGGCGCCACGATCGGCGTGGCGCTGGGCGGACGCCTGCCCGCGGCCGTGCGCACGACCGTCACCGACGTGCTGGGGCTCTTCGTCGTCGTGCTCGGCGTCGACGGGGCACTCGCCACCTTCGGGGCCGACCTGCAGGGGGCCCTGGGCCGCGTCGCCGTGCTGGTGGTCCTCGGCTCGCTCCTGCTCGGCGGCCTCCTCGGCGAGGCGGTCGACCTCGAGGGACTCCTCGCCCGGCTGGGCGGCTGGCTCCGGCGGAGGACCACCCGGGACCCCGACGGAGCCGGCCCGGTCGCCACGGACGGGCTCGACCCTCGCCAGCGGTTCGTCGAGGGTTTCGTCGTCACCTCCCTCGTCGTCTGCGTGGGGCCCCTCGCCGTCCTCGGCGCCATCCAGGACGGGCTCACCGGCGACTACCAGCTCCTCGCGGTGAAGAGCCTGCTGGACGGCTTCGCCGCCCTCGCCTTCGCCAGCGCGCTGGGCATCGGCGTGGCGTTCGCCGCGCTGCCGCTCCTCGTCCTCCAGGGCGCCATCGCGCTCTCGGCACGGAGCCTGGAGAGCGTGGTCACCGAACCGATGCTGGCCGCCATCACGGCCGTCGGCGGGTTCCTCGTCATCGGCATCGGGCTCCGTCTGCTCGAGGTCCGGCAGGTCCGCGTCGCCAACCTCCTCCCTGGCCTTCTGCTCGCACCCGCCGTGGTCGCGCTCTGGGCGTGACTGCTTGACTCGGGGCCACCCAGGAGGCCTCGTGATCCAGCAGCAGGCGCCCTACCGGCGCACGCCGGCGGACGTCGCCGACGACCTCGGGGTCGACCCCGAGCGGGGCCTCGACGCCGACGAGGTCCGTCGGCGGCGGGAGCGGCACGGGGAGAACCGGCTGCGCGAGGGCGAGCGTCGCCGCTGGACCGACGTCCTCCTGGAGCAGTTCCGGAGCACCATCGTCCTGCTGCTCCTCGTCGCCGCGGGGATCTCGCTCGCGTTCGGGCAGCTCCCCGAGGCGCTCGCGATCGGCGCGGCCCTCGTGGTCGATGCCATCGTCGGGTTCGTCACCGAGCTGCGGGCGCTGCGGTCCATGGACTCGCTGCGCGCCCTCGAGCAGACGACCGCCCGCGTCCGCCGGGGGGGTCGCGAGGAGGAGGTGCCGGCGTCGGGACTGGTGCCGGGGGACGTGGTGCTCCTCCGCGAGGGCGACGTCGTCCCCGCCGACCTCCGCCTCGTCCTCGTCGAGGACCTCCAGGTCGACGAGTCGGCGCTCACCGGCGAGTCGATGCCGGTGCCGAAGACCATCGAGGCGAGCGAAGGCGAGGTCCCGCTCGCCGAGCGCACGAGCGCGGCCTACAAGGGCACGGCGGTGACGCGCGGGCGCGCCGTCGGCATCACGGTCGCGACCGCGATGGAGACCGAGATCGGCCACATCTCCGAGCTGGTCGAGCAGGCCGAGAAGGAGATCACCCCCCTCGAGCGGCGACTGGACCACCTCGGACGCCGGCTCATCGTGCTCACGCTCGCGATGGCTGCGCTCGTCGCGGTCGCGGGGCTCGTGTCGGGACGCGACGCGTTCACCATCATCGAGACCGCGATCGTGCTGGGAGTCGCGGCGGTCCCCGAGGGGCTGCCGATCGTCGCCTCGCTCGCGCTCGCGCGCGGGGTCCAGCGGATGGCGCGGCGGAACGCGCTCGTCAAGCGGCTCTCCGCCGTCGAGACGCTCGGCTCGGCCGGCGTCATCATGACCGACAAGACCGGCACCCTCACCGAGGGACGGATGCGCGTCTCACGGCTCGCGTCGCTCGGGGCCGACGCCCGCGACCTGTCGGAGGCCGGCACCGACGCGGGCCGACGCATCGACGAGGGTCCGGTCCTCCGGACGCTCCTCGAGACCGCGGTGCTGTGCACCGACGCGGACGCGGGCGCCGGCACGGGCGATCCGATGGAGCTCGCCATCCTCGACCTCGGCGAGCAGGTCGGGGCGTCCCGTCACGCGCTGGTGGAGGGCCGGCCGCAGCTGGCGGCGCGCCCGTTCGAGCGCGACAGCAAGATGATGGCGACCTTCCACGGGGGCGACGGGGGCGTGCTGGTGGCCGTGAAGGGCGCGCCGGAGGCGGTCCTCGACGCCTGCACCGCACAGGCCGCCGACGACGGCGCGACCGCGCTGGACGACCGCGCCCGCGAGGACTGGCGGGCCCGGAACCGGGAGCTCGCCGGCGATGGGCTGCGCGTGCTGGCCGTCGCCCGCGCGGACCGTGCCGAGGTCGACCGGGAGGACCCGTACCACGACCTCACGCTCCTCGGGCTGGTCGGGCTGTTCGACCCGCCCCGCGCCGCCGCGACCGAGGCGGTCGCCGAGTGCCACCGCGCCGGCATCCGCGTGATCATGGTGACCGGTGACCAGCCCGCGACCGCCCGCGCGATTGCCCACGCCGTCGGGGTCACGAGCGACCCGGACGCCGAGGTCATGACCGGCCACGACGTCGACGATCCGGACGAGGCCCCGGAGGAGGACCAGCAGCGCTACCTCGCGGTCGACGTCTTCGCGCGGGTCAGCCCCGAGGACAAGCTCGACCTCATCGCGCTGCACCAGAACGCGGGCGCGGTCGTGGGCATGACCGGCGACGGGGTCAACGACGCGCCGGCGCTGCAGAAGGCCGACATCGGCATCGCGATGGGGGAGCGCGGCACCGAGGTGGCGCAGGACGCCGCCGACATCGTGCTGCTCGACGACGCCTTCGACACGATCGTCGAGGCGATCCGCTACGGCCGCACGGTCTTCACGAACATCCGCAAGTTCATCGTCTACCTGCTGTCCGGCAACCTCGCCGAGATCCTCGCGGTCACCGCGGCCACGGTGGCGGGGCTGCCGCTGCCGCTGCTGCCGCTGCAGATCCTCTACATCAACTTCGTGGCGGACATCTTCCCGGCGCTCGCGCTCGGGCTCGGCCCCGCCACCGGGGACGTCATGGCCGATCCGCCCCGCGACCCCGACGAGCCGGTCCTCGACCGGGCCCGCTGGTACGAGGTCGGTGCGTGGGGCGTGCTGATCGCGCTCACGGTCATGGGGAGCCTGCTGTTCGCGCTGTTCGTCCTGGACCTGCCGGCGGAGGAGGTCGCCGGCGTGAGCTTCCTCACGTTCGGCTTCGCCCGCATCTGGCACGTCTTCAACATGCGACGTCCGGGCTCGACGCTGTTCGTCAACGAGGTCACGACGAACCGCTACGTGTGGCTCGCGTTCGCGATCGGCGTCGGACTGATGCTCCTCGCGGCGTACCTCGGCCCGCTGGCCTCGCTCCTCGAGGTCGCGCACCTCGGCAGGCGCGAGTGGGGCACGATCCTCGTCGGGAGCCTCGCGCCGCTGGTCATCGGCCAGCTCGTGCGCTCGTCCACCGGTGGCCGCGCGGGCGGCGCGGGGAGCGTCAGTAGGTGCCGGTGACGTAGCTCTCGAGCGACTCGGCCTTCACGGCGAGCTCGTCGATCGTCGACTTCACGACGTCGCCGATCGAGATGATGCCGGCGAGCACCCCGTCCTCGACGACCGGGACGTGCCGGAACCGGCTGTTCGTCATCATGCCCATGACCTCGTCCACCGTGGCGTCGCGACCACAGGTGACGACCGATGCGGTCATCGTCGAGCGGACGTCGCCGTCGAGCGCCGATGCGCCCCGCTGCGCGAGCACGCGGACGAGGTCGCGCTCGGTGACGATGCCCTCGATCGTCCGGCCGTCGGTCGAGACGACGAGCGAGCCGAAGCCACCCTGCTCGAGCTCGCGGAGCACGTCGTGGAGGGTGGCGTCCGGCCGGATCGTCGCCACCTGCGTGCCCTTGCGGTCCAGGATCTCGCTGATGCGCACGGTGCTCTCCTCGGTGGCCTGCGACGAGTCTGCCAGAGCGACGCGGTGGGCGCAGAGCGAACACGGACCGGTCATCCGACCGATGACCGCCCGCCGCCGGCAGGAGCGGTCCCGCCGCCCGGAGAATCCCGCCCGTCGACCGCCCTGCCCCTCGGAGACCGTTCGTGCCCAGCCGTCCCCCGTTGTCGGCGCTGCTGCTCCTCGTCGCGGCACTGGCCACGCCGGCCTTCGCGCCGGCCGCCGCCGGAGGGCCGTCGGAGCCCGAGCGGCACGAGTACGTCGTCGTGCTCTCGCCCGGCACGGAGGACGTCGACGCGGTCGCGGCGGAGCTCCTCGCCCCGTGGGGGGCCACCCCGGGGTTCGTCTACACGCACGCCCTCGCCGGCTTCTCGGTGCACCTCGACGCTGCCGGCGCGGCGGAGCTGGCGGCCGCACGGGGCGTCGAGCTCGTCGAGCGGAGCCGGCTCTTCGCCCCGGCCTCGGCCGCCGTCCCCGTCCCGACGGGGCTCTCCCGCATCGGTGGTGCGCGCCTGGCGGGGACGGCGACCCGCGTCAACGTCGACGTGGCCGTCCTCGACACCGGGGTCGACGCCGACCATCCCGATCTGCGCGTCCACCACCGCGTGGACTGCACCCGGCCCGTCACGGTGACGTCGCGTCCGCTGATCCCGTTCGTGACCACCTCGAGCTCGCGGGAGCGCGAGGTGTGCGCCCCCGACCGCGGCGACGACGACAGCGGGCACGGCACGCACGTCGCGGGGGTCATCGGCGCCAGGGACGACGGCCATGGGGTCGTCGGCGTCGCGCCCGGGGCGCGCATCTGGAGCGTGAAGGTCCTGGACGTCGAGCACGGCGGGGGCTCGACGGGTCAGGTGGTCGCCGGCATCGACCATGCCACCGAGCGCGCCAGCCAGCTCGAGGTCGTGAACCTGAGCTTCGTCGCGCACGGCCGTTCGCGCGCCACCGACCGGGCCATCGCGGGAGCGCGCCGGGCGGGGTTGGTGGTCGTCGCGGCCGCCGGCAACGACGCGGCGCCGGCGTCGTCGTACTCGCCGGCGAACGCGCCCGGCGTGATCACGGTCTCGGCCATCACCGACCTCGACGGCGCGCCGGGTGGGAGCGCGGCGGGCTCGTGCCGCGGCGGGGACGACCAGTTCGCCACGTACTCCAACTACGGACCAGCCGTCACGATCGCCGCACCCGGGTCGTGCGTGGTCTCGACGGCGGTCGGTGGCGGCACGGCCTCCTACAGCGGGACGTCCGTGGCCGCCCCGCACGTCGCCGGCGCCGCGGCCCGGCACATCGCGCGGACGCGCGAGCCGCGGCGGGCGGCCCGGTGGGAGCGGACGCGCGACGCGCTCCTCGCCGCCGCCGCCCCGCAGGACGGTCCGTGCGGGTTCACGGGTGGGCGTTCCGCGGAACCGCTCCTCCGTCTGACGGGCTGCTGACTCCGTACGGGCGGCCGCCGACGCGGCCGCGACGCGAGGAGCGTCCCGTGGAGCAGCACCCGCTGATCACGCGTGCCAACGTGGCGCTGTCGATCGCGCTGGCCGCCCGGGGCGGTCGCCCGCTCGAAGGGCCGGGGGCCGGCTGAGGCGCCCCTGCCTACCCTCGCGGGTCCGCGCTCCCGCGTCCCGAGGTCCCGCCGTGCCGTCCACGCGCCGCCGCCCCGCCCGCCGCTCCGTGCTCGTCGCCGCGACGGCGCTGGCGACCCTGCTGCCCGTCCTCGGCGCGTCGGCCGAGGGCCCAGAGGCGCGGGCCGACCAGCGTCAGGTGATGTTCGTCGGCAACAACTGGGAGGGGACCGCCGACGTCATCGACACCGCGACCTACGAGCGGCTCGTGCGGATCGACGTGATCCCCGACCGGAAGGAGCGGATGGCCGAGATCCGGTCGGACCCGGACAAGCTCGCGTTCTTCCTCGCCATCCGCGAGTTCGTCGGCGAGGGCAACGACCAGTACGTCGACGACATGTTCACCAACCACGCCGGCACCGAGGTCTACGTCTCCCGGCCGAGCTTCGCCGACGTCGTCGCGATCAGCCTCGACAGCCACGAGATCCTGTGGCGCTTCCCCATGGACGGCTACCGGTCGGACCACATGGGCATCTCCCCGGACGGGACGCGGCTGCTGGTCTCGGACTCCACGGCCAACGTGGTGCACGAGCTCGACACCGCGACCGGCGAGGAGACGGGGCGCTTCGCCTCGGGGGACTCACCGCACGAGAACGCGTACGACGCGGACGGCGCGCGCATCCTCCACGCGTCGATCGGGCGCGTCTACACCCCGACGGACCGCGAGGAGCTCGGGCCCGTCCGCGACACCACCAAGGGGGAACGGTACTTCCAGATGGTCGACGCCGAGAGCCTCGAGATCCTCGAGCGGTGGGACATGGGCGCGGAGCTGGCGGAGGCGGGCCACGAGGGCATGAGCGCCGCGGTCCGGCCGATGGCGATCCACCCGGACGGGCGGCTCGTCTACTTCCAGGTGTCCTTCCACCACGGCTTCGTCGAGTTCGACCTCGAGGCGGGGAAGGTGCTGCGGGTCGCCGACCTCCCGGTCTCCGAGGAGGCCGAGGGCACCCCGCGCGAGGAGTACCTCCTCGACTCCGCCCACCACGGCCTCGCGATCGATCCGACCGGGACGAAGCTGTGCGCGGCGGGGACGATGTCGGACTACGCCGCGATCGTCGACCGCGAGACGTTCGCCCACACGATCGCCTCGGAGGGCACCAAGCCGTACTGGTCGACCAACGGTCCCGACGGCACCACCTGCTGGGTGAGCTACTCCGGCGACGACGAGGTCGTGGTCATCGACTACGCCACCGCCAGCGAGATCATCCGCATCCCCGTCGGCGACCACCCGCAGCGGGTCCGCAACGGCGTCATCCTCGAGGCGTTCCTCGCCGGCGACGAGGCGGCGACCCCGGGCGGGAGCGACGCCGGCGCCGGCCCGGGCGCTCCGGACGACGCGGGGAGCGCCCCGCCGCCGTCCGCCGCGCAGCCCGGCCTCCCCGCGACCGGCGCTCCCGCGGCGTTCGTGCTGCTCGGCCTCGCCGGGCTCGCCGGCGCCGGCGCACTGCGAACTCGCCGGCGGTGATCCGGGCAGCGGACCTCAGCATGCTGAGCGCTGCTGCTCCGATCGCGGGCTACGCGCCGTCGGCGCGGCCGATGAAGTTGGTGGCGATGCAGGTGAGCACCTCGTCGCCGGCGCCGTTCGTCAGCACGCCCCGGCTCTTCACGATGCCACGGTCGGGGCGTGACGCGGAGGCGCGCACCTCGAGGATCTCGAGGCGGCCGGTGAGCTCGTCGCCGGGGCGGACCGGCCGCGGCCAGCGGAGCTCGTCGATGCCGGGCGAGCCGAGGCTCGCCGTGTCGTTGAGGAAGCCGGTCGCGAGGAGGCGCATGAAGAGCCCGCAGGTGTGCCAGCCGCTCGCGATGAGCCCCCCGTAGATGGACGCCTCGGCGGCCTCCGGGTCGATGTGGAACGGCTGCGGATCGAAGTCCCGGGCGAACGCGAGGATCTCCTCCTCGGTGACGCTCGTGGTCCCGAGCTCGATCGTCTCGCCGGGGGTCAGGTCGTCGAAGTGGCGCATCGGAGGTCCTTCGGTCCGGTGGGGACGCGGCGTCAGAGGACGGCGTCGAGGGCGTCGATCAGCTGCTCGACCTCGGCGTGGGTCGTGTTGTGCAGGAGGCTCATGCGGAGCGCGCCGTGCTCGGGATCGACCCCCATCGCCTCGAGGAGGCGGTAGGCGTAGAAGTGGCTGGCACCGACCATGACCCGGTGCTCGGCGAGCTCGGTCGCGAGCTCGAGCGCCGGCCGGCGATGGACGACCGAGATCGTGGGAGCGCGCCGGTCGGGGGAGTCGGGGCCGAGGATGCGGACGTCGTCGCGGTCGCGGAGGAAGGCGAGCAGGGGCGTGACGAGCTCCTCCTCGTGCGTGTGCCACAGTCCGCCGAGCCGGACCATCCGCTCCCTGGCGGGGACGTCGTCGTCGCCGAAGTGGTGCGCGTCGAGGACGGAGAGGTACTCGGCGATGCCGGCGAGCGCGGCGACCTGCGCGTGGTCGGGTCCGGCGGGCACGAGCCGCTTCGACAGCATCGACTCGTTGAAGAAGTGGCCCTGGTTCGGCAGCCGCTCCGCGAGCTCGCGACGGACGAGCATGACGCCCTGGTGCGGCCCGAAGGTCTTGTAGGTGGAGAACAGGTAGACGTCCGCCTCCAGCGCGCCGAAGTCGGGGAGCCCGTGCGGTGCCGCCGCGACGCCGTCGACGATCGAGACCGCGCCGGCCGCCTTGATCCGTCCGCACAGGTCGCGCACGCGGTTGGTCTCGCCGACGACGTTGGAGACGTGCGGGAAGGCGACGACCTTGACGCGGCCGTCCGACAGGAACCGCTCGAGGTCGGCGACGTCGAGCGCGCCGGTGTCCGGATCCACCGCCCACTCGCGCACCTCGATGCCGGCGTCGGCGAGGCGGCGCCACGCGCCGGAGTTGGCCTCGTGGTCCTGCTGGGTCACCACGACCGCGTCGTCGCCCGACAGGGTGCTGCGGAAGGCGTTGGCGAGGACGTAGGTGTTCTGCGACGTGGACGGGCCGACGTGCACCTCGTCGAGCTCGGCGCCGAGCCACGGGGCGAGCGAGGCCGGACCGGCGTCCATCGCCTCGCCGGCGCGCTGCGCGAGCGGGTACGGGTGGTGGGGCTGGACCTTCACCGCGCCGTAGAAGCCGAGCAGGCGGGCGATGACCTGCCTGCAGGGGTAGGAGCCGCCGGCGTTCTCGAAGAACGCCCAGCCGTCGAGGTCGGGGTCCGAGAAGGCCGGGAACTGCTCCCGGACGAGGTCGAGGTCGAGGGCGGTCACCGGCGGTCCTCCGAGGCGGTCGGGGAGGGGACCCTACGGGCGGATGGTCGGTCCCGCCGTCTCCGGGGCCCGGCCGCGCGGGACTACCGTCGCCGCGGTCGCACGTCCCCCCACAGGAGCAGCAGATGGGCCGCATCGTCGCCGGCATCGACGGCTCGCCGGGATCCGAGCTGGCACTGCGGTGGGCGCTCCGCGAGGCCATCGCGCACGACGCGATCCTCGAGACCGTGGCCGTGCACCCGAACCCGGACACGGTCGGGCGCGCCGGGTCCCGCTTCCCGGCCGAGGGGAACGAGGAGGTCGAGGCGCGGACACGCGCCGGCCTCGACGAGATCGTCGAC
>JAHWKB010000214.1 GCA_019348115.1 Actinomycetota bacterium
CGCTGGTCACAGGGACTCCCCGAGGTAGGCCGACTGCACGGTCTCGTTCGCCATGACGGCGTCGGGCTGGTCGCACGCCAGGAGCGTGCCGTGGTGCATGACGGCGATGCGGTCAGCGAGATCGATGACGACGTCCATCCGGTGCTCGACCATCACGACCGTGGTGCCGGCCGCCTGGATGTCCCGGACGACGTGGATGAGGCCCGGCAGGTCCTCCATGCTCATCCCGGCCGTGGGCTCGTCGAGCAGGAGCACGCGCGGCTGCTGTGCCAGCACCAGGGCGAGGTCGAGCTTGCGCTTGTTGCCGTGGGAGAGGGAGGCCGCATCGGTGTCGGCGAGTCCTCCGAGCCCCGTGAGCTCGAGCGCCCTGCGGGCACGCGCCGTCGCCTCGTCCCGACCGGTCACGCGGCGGAACAGGTCGAGCGAGCCGCCGAGCTCGGCCTGTGCAGCGAGACGCGCGTTCTCGAGCACGGTGAGCGCGGGGAAGATGCTCGTCACCTGGAACGACCGCTTCAGCCCGCGTCGGGCCCGGACGTGGGTCGGCTGACCCGTGATGTCGTCGCCGTCGAGGATCACGCGGCCACGGGTGGGCTCGTAGATGCCCGTCAGCAGGTTGAAGAGCGAGGTCTTCCCCGCCCCGTTCGGTCCGATGACGGCGAGGAACTCGCCGTCCCGGACGTCGAGGGTGACGCCCTCCACGATGCGCGCACCGCCGATCGTGAGACCCAGATCGTCGGTGGCCAGGATCACGTCCTGCCGAGCGGCTGCGGGCTGCGCGTCGCTGGTCATCGTGGAGGGCACCTCGTCGCCTCGCTCGGTCAGCTCTCGTCCTCGAACGAGCCTGCCGGCGGTGCCACGGCCTCCGCGTCGACGGTGTTCACGGGCTCCGCGGTGATCTCGCCACCCTCACCCGAGAGCGAGGCCTGGAACATCGGCTGGAGCATCGCGTGGTCCTCGGCGCGGATCGTCTGCGAGCCCTTCGGGGCGTCGAACGTCCAGCCCTCGAGGGCCTCGATCATCGACATCGTGTCGTCCGGGTCGCCCTCGGTCAGGGCCTGGACGATCATCTGCGCCGCCACGAAGCCGTCCGGGGTGAACAGGTCCGGGGTGCCCTCGTGGTTGTCGACGATCCACTGGTTGACCTCGGTGTCCGGGGCCTCGGCGAAGTAGTGCGCGAGGAAGTCGATGTCGCCGGCGACCTCGCCGAAGGCGGTCTCCCAGCTCGCGCGCTGGTCGAGGCCGGTGACGACCGTCATGTTCTCGAGCACGCCTTGCTGGCCCAGGGACTGCCACATGGCCGAGGCCGTCTCACCGGCCCAGGCGACGAAGAGCAGGTCGGCGCCGGACTCGTTGGCCCGTGCGGCGAACGGCGTGAAGTCGCTGGTGTCCGCGGGGACGAGGATCGACTCGACCGTGGCGCCCTCGGCACCGAGGACCGCCTCGACGGCGCCGACGTTGGCCTGTCCGAACGCGGTGTCCTGCGCGAAGACGGCCACCGTCTTGCCCTCGACGTCGTCGAGGAACTGGCCGGCGGTGGCGACGTCCTGGTAGCTCTGACGACCGGACCGGAAGGTGTTGCGGTTGATGCCCGTGATGGCGTCGGCTGCAGCCGGTCCGGAGACGTAGAGGATGTCGTTCTGCTCGGCCAGCGGCGCGAGCTGGAGCGCGACGCCCGAGACGACGGTGCCGGCGATGATCGTGTAGCCCTGGCCGATGAGGTCGGTGGCGACGGACGTGGCCTGTGCCGGGTCCCCGGTGTCGTCCTGGTACGTCACCTCGATCGGCCGACCGTTGACGGCCATCGTGCCGTCGGTGGCGTACTCGAGCCCGAGCTCGAAGCCATCGACGTACTGCTCGCCGTAGCTCGCGAGCGGGCCGCTGGTCGAGGTGAGCACGGCGACGCGGATCGGCTCACCGCTGGCCTGCTCGCCCTCGGTGCCCTCGGTCTCGGTGCCCTCGTCCGGCGAGGTGGCGTCGTCCGCGGGCGACGCCGTCGTCTCGGTCTCCTCCGGCTCGTCGCCGCCGCCGCAGGCGACGAGGAAGAGGCTCAGCACACCGACCACGGCGAGGAGCCGCAGCCAGGTTCGCGATCGACTCTGTGACAACATCCCTTGCTCCCATCTCGAGGTCGGTGACCGGTCCCGGGCACCGCGGACCAGGCTCTCGGTCCGCCGCGCTCTCCCGTTCTCCGGCGCGTGCGGACCAGAACCTGACAGGTGATTCAGTTCCCAGTTCTAGCGGGAGCCGCGGCGGCGCGTCAAGGGTTTCCGCCGTGTTGCGTGAGGAAATCCTCGAGGTGGCGGAGGAACTCGGCCGGCTGCTCCCAGAACAGGAGGTGCCCGGCCCCCTCGATCCGCACGAGCGCCGCAGCGGGGAGATGCTCGGCGAGGACGTCGGCGTTGCGGGGGTCGACGACGACGTCCTCGGTGCCGTGGACGACGAGCGTCGGGACGGTGATGAGGTGGAGACGGTCGCCGGCGTCGTGGGCACCCGCAGCCGCTGCCTGGGCCTGCCACCCGACCGGATCCGGGGGCGCGACGAGCCGGTGGGCCATGATCCGCTCGACGAGCTCGTCCGGCGCGCGGCGGCTCAGGGCGTTGCGGACGGCGCGCTCGAGACCTTCACGAGGATCGAGGTCCGGGAGCTCGGCCAGGAGCCGCTGGGTCTGCTCGGGGAACGGGAACGCGAGATCCCCGCCGGGCGTCGTGCAGACGAGCACGAGCGCGTCGAGCCGGTCCGGGTGCCCGATCGCGAACTCCTGGGCGACCATCCCACCCAGGCTGGTGGCGACGAGGACCGCGCGGTCCACGCCGGCGTCGTCGAGCACGGCGGCGACGTCGCCGGCGAGCTCCGCGGTCGTGTACGGCCCCGGCGGCGCGTCGCTCTCGCCGATGCCGCGGTTGTCGAGCAGCACCAGGCGGTAGCGCTCGGCCAGTGACGCCGTCACGGGCTCCCAGCCCCAACGGGCGTACCCCAGTCCGTGAACGAGCACGACCCACGGGGCGTCCGGTCCCGCGTCGGTGCGGAGCTCGTAGGCGATGGCGACGTCACCGCCGTCCGATCGTCGTACGACCCGTGGCACGGCGCTGACCTCCTCGAACGGGGAGCGGCCGCGCGGGCCGCGAGGGGCCCAGAGGGTGCCAGCCTCCGGACGGAGCACCTAGCAGGCCGGCGACCGGGCCCCGGAGGTCGAGGCGCGGAGACGCGTGTCAGGCGTGGCGCCGGGTCCGGCCTGCCGGCGGCGATGTGCGGAGGAACCGTCCGGTCGAGGGGTCCTTGCGGACCGTGCCCGCCGGGAAGACCCGTCCCCCCATGCAGACGTACACGCCCGCTTCGAGCATCTGGGAGGCCATCAGCGCAGCACCGAGGTTCAGAGCGGCATCGCTGACGGCCATCGCCGCTGGCTGCAGCGCTCCGGTCAGCACGACCACCTTGGCGGTCCCGGCCCCGTGCTCGTCGAGGTACCCGGCGGTCTCGGCGAGGGTGTCGGTCCCGTGGGTGATGACGACGGAGCGCGTCCCGACCTCGTCCAGCGCGTCGGCGAGGGTCCGTCGGTCGGCGGGGGTGAGGTCGAGGCTGTCCTTGGCGAGGACGGAGCGCAGCTCGATGCGCAGGTCGGTCGTCAGCGCCTCGAGCAGCCGCTGTGCGGCGGGCGGTCCGATCTCGAGCTGGCCGGCGATGGCGTAGATCTTGTCGATGGTGCCGCCGGTCGCCAGCACCGTGATGTCGGCGGTGCTCGTGGGCTGGTCAGCCGTCATCGTCGGCCTTCCGGCGTGGCCATGGGTGCGCCTTCGAGGTGGGAGGAACCGCCGTCGCGACGACCTCGGCCGTCGAACCTACACGTCGTCGCTCCCCCGCTCGGCGTGCGACACCGCCGCCTCTGCCGGCCAGGATGAGGAGCACGAACGGCGGGGGCCGGGGATGCAGCGATCCGAGCGGGCGGTAGCGTCGCTGGGGTCCTTCCCCCCGGAGCACCCATGCCGCAGACCCCCGACGAGCCGGCGCTGCACTCGACGACCCGTCGGCGCATCCGCGACAGCATCCACCCGCGCGTGTTCGGGTGGTCCGCTGCCGTCATCGTCCTGTTCGTGGTCTTCGCGGCGTCGTTCCCCGAGACCGCCGGCGTGCTCTTCGGAGATCTCCGATCGCGCATCACCGACGCCTTCGGGTGGTTCTTCATCCTGGCGATCATCCTGTTCCTCGGGTTCTGTGCCTGGCTGGCCCTGGGGCCGTACGCCCGGGTGCGGCTGGGGCCCGACGACTCCACCCC
>JAHWKB010000215.1 GCA_019348115.1 Actinomycetota bacterium
CGGCGGCGGGGCCGAGGTTGGGCATCCCGCGGTTGTCGACGACCAGCACCGCGAACCCCTGGTCGGCGAGCCACTGCTGCTCCAGGAAGTACCCGCTCGCGCGTTGGACCCGGGGGTGGGGGCCGGGCCCGCCGTAGGGCGAGAGCACGACCGGGAGCGGACCGTCGTCGCCGGCGCCCGGGCCGGAGCGCGGGAGGAGCAGGGCGGACGGGAGCTTCCGGGGGCCGAGCTCGAGGAAGGTCACCTCGGGCGTGACGACCGGGCGGGCGGCGAAGGAGGGGATGCCCGTGACCGGCTTCCCGTCGCGGGTGACCTGGACGCTGACCGCGTCCGTGAGGACGGTCGCGGTCACGGTCACCACGGTCCCGCCCTGCACGACCGCGTCGTGGACGCCCAGCACGTCGGTGCGCTGCTCGAGCTCCCCCGTCGTGCAGTCGAAGCGGTGGACGTGCTGGTCGAAGGGTCCGTCGGCGGCGGTGAACCAGATGGCCTCCTCGGAGACGTCGAGGACCCGGGAGACGTCGAGCCCGGTCGGTGTCACGAGCTCGCCGTCCACGACGATCGAGCGGGTGAGCCGTCCCTCGCGCTCGACGTCGAGCACCATCACGAGCTGGTCCTCGTCCAGCCAGGCCGGCACGCCGGGGACCAGGAACAGCCACGCCTCGTCGTGGTCCTCGCACACGACCTTGGTGGCGCCGGTCGCCTCGTCGACCGCGAGCACCTGCCAGTGGGTCTGCAGCCGGTCCTGCACGAGCAACGTCAGTGGGCCGACACTCCCCCACCCGACGGACGCGAGGTACGGGAAGCGCTCGGCGTCCCAGCGGACGGCGAGCCGGCCGTCGCCGTCGAGGTCGAGGATCGCGAGGGACACCTCGGCGTTCGCCTCGCCGGCGGCCGGGTAGCGGTGCTCGGTGGCGGGACGGTCCGGGTTCGCGGGGTCGGCGATGTGCCACACCGGGACCGCGGACTCGTCGACGCGGGTCGCGGCGATGCGGGTGCCGTCCGGGGACCACCAGAACCCGCGCATCCGCCCCATCTCCTCGGCGGCCACGAACTCGGCGAGCCCCCAGGTGACGCCGTCCTCCACGGCCAACGGGCGGCTGGCACCGCCGCGGTCGAGGACGTGCAACCCGCCGCCCGTCGTGTACGCGATCCGGGTGCCGTCGGGCGACGGCCGGGGGTCGAAGACGTCGCCCGCCGCGGCCTCCTCGGACACCTCGCCGGTCACGACGTCGACCGAGAACAGCCGGCCCGACAGCGTGAACGCGGCGACGTCGCCGGCGCGGTCGGTGGCGTAGCCGACGATGCCGCCGGCCATCTCGCGGGCGCGCTCGCGCCGGGCGCGCTCCTCGGGGGGGAGGTCGTCGTCGCTCGCCCCGTCGAGCACGTCCGTGGCAGACGCGACGAGGCGGAGCTCCGCGGTGGCGACGTCGAGGCACCACAGGTCGTTGACCGGGTCGTCACCTGCCGGGGAGCGGAGGAACAGGACCCGTCCGCCGTCCGCGCTGACCTGGAACGCCCGCGGGCGGCCCAGCGTGAAGCGGCGCGTGCGTGCCTGCTGCGCCGGGAAGCTCAGGCCGTCGGTCATGCCGCCGGCTCCGCCGCGTCCGGGTCGGCCTCGGGCTCGTCCGGGACGGGCTCCAGCTCGGTGACCTCCGTGGGGATGCGGTCCCCGGTGGCCTCCGGGCCGGCGAGGTCGACGACGACGGGGCGGTGGTGGCTGGCGACGTCGACGGGCGGCTCGGTCGGCACGTGCGTCTGCTCGATCGCGAGCGACGGGTCCACGAAGCAGAAGTCCTGACGCGTCGATGGGTCCGGCGTCGGGTAGGTCTCCCCGCGGCCGGTGCCGGCGACGGCGAAGGCGTCCTGCAGGCGCGCGGCGAGCCGGCCGGCGACGGCCCCGCCGGGGGACTCGTTGAGGTCCACGCCGAGGACGGTGGGGAGGTCGACCGCGTCGAGGATCCGCTCGACCTCGACGACGTTCTCCTCGCGCAGCTCCGGACGCATCCCGAACTGGGTCGCGGCGACGGACAGCCGGTGGCCACCGACGCCGACGATGGCGTGCGCGAGGTGGCGGGCCGGGACCCCGGGCGGGGCCGAGAGCTCGAAGTGGTCGTGGCTGAGGACGCGGGTCTCCTCCCCCACCAGGATGGCCGTGGACAGCCGCCGGCGACCGGCCCGCTCGACGACCGTGAGGCCGGCGCCCTTCGCCACACGACGGAGGGGGAAGCGCGACGGTGCCTCGAGGAGGCAGACGATGTCGGGCTGGAGCGTCGCGAGGACGGTCGCGACGGCGCCCGTGTCGAGCGCCCCGTTCACGTTGTACGTGACGATGCGGATCACGAGTCGGCCGCCAGGAGGCCCGCGCCGATCATGCCCGCGTCGTCGGACAGCGTGGCGGGCACCACCCGGGGCGCCTCGCGGTGCTTGCGGCCGATGAGCCGCTCGGCCATCGACGCCCGGGCCGCGGGCAGCATGAACGCTCCGGCCTGGATCGCCGCCCCGCCGCCGACGACGATGAGCTCGGGGTCGAGGACGTTCGCGAGCGACGCCATGGCGACGCCGAGCCAGCGGCCCGCCTCCTCGAGCACCGACCGCGCGAACTCGTCGCCGGCCATGGCCGCGGACGTGACCGCCTTGCCGTCGAGCTGGACGTCCTCCCGGAGGCTCGACTCGACCTCGCGGTCGACGAGGCGCTCGCGCGCCAGCAGACCGATGGCGGTGCCGGAGGCGTACGCCTCGACGCAGCCGCGGTTGCCACAGGGGCACAGCCGGCCCCCGTCGGACACGATCACGTGCCCGAGCTCGCCGGCGAACCCCTCGCGCCCCTCGACCACGGTGCCGTCCACGATGACGCCGCCGCCGACACCCGTCCCGAGCGTCAGCATCACGACGTGGTCGGCACCCTGGCCGGCACCCACCCGGGCCTCGCCGTAGGCGGCCGCCGTGGCGTCGTTCTTCACCACCGCGCGGCGTCCGGTCGCCGCGGTCAGGCGCGCCGCGAGCGGGAGGTCGCGGACGCCGATGTTCGGGCCGTAGCGGACCACGCCGGCGGGGTCGACGATCGCTGCGATGCCGACCCCGACGGGGAGCTCACCGGCGTCGTCGAGCGCCTCGACGATCTCGAGGACGGTCCGCAGGACCTGCTCGCCGTCACCGGCCGGCGTGCTCTGCCGTCGGCGCTCGAGGATGGTCCCGTCCTCGGCGACGGTGGCGGCGACGAGCTTCGTGCCCCCCACGTCCACCCCGATGGCGACGGCTCCGGACACGGCTGCTCCTGCTGTCGGGGACTCGCGGAGGGGACGTGTCCGGCGGTGGCGGTGGCTGACCGGAGGTCCCGGGGTCGCCGGGGCGCCGGCGGAGCCGGGAGGCTACTCGTCGTCCAGATCGATGCGCTGCAGTCCGTCGTCCCGACGGAGGACGTCCGCCTGGGCGTCGAGGAACGCCCGCGCCGCGAGCGTCAGGTGCCGGGCCGCCTCGGAGAGGTGCGAGACCAGCTCGGGACGGGCCTCGGCGAGGATGCGGATGCCGGCGCAGACCGGGCAGACCTGGCACGCGTCGACCGACGTGCCGTGCTCGTGGCGTGGTCGCTCGGCGCCCGGCTGGCGGCCGTCGGACGCGCCGCGCCCGGCGCGGTGGGCGTCGAGCGGGTCCTCGTCGCCGATCGCCCCGTCCGCAGCACCGCTCGCCCACCAGGGCTCGTCCACGGGCGCCGCCATCAGGTGGCCCCCGCGCCGGCAGGGACCGCGAAGCGGACCTGGAGGACCCCGTCCGCGAGTCGGGCGCCGACGACATCGCCGCGGCGGACCGCGGCCGGGAGCGGCACGGTGCGCTTCGTCGCGCCGACCTTGACGTGGAGCTCGTCGGCGCGGCGGGAGAGGTCGAGGTCGTCCTTGGCGGCGAACGGCAACGGCAGCCGGAGGACGTAGCCCTCGCCGGTGCGCTCGACGCTGAGCCGCAGGGCGTCGTGCAGGACGGCGGTCTCGTCCCCGTCCCCGTACACGTGGCCGCCGAGCCGGAGGAGTCCGGCCTCGCCCACGATCTCGTCGTCGAGCAGTGGCGCGGGCAGGACGGGCGTCGGCGCGAACGAGCTCCGGATGGTCGCGAGGTGCTCGGCGTGCCGCTCCTGCCAGCGGGCGAGGTACGGATCGGTGACGGTGTCGGGGAGGACGCGGTTCACGACGACCGCGTCGATGGCGTAGCCGAACAGCGACAGCGACGTGGCGGTCCGCAGCGCCTCGGCGATGACCATGCGCTCCGGGTT
>JAHWKB010000048.1 GCA_019348115.1 Actinomycetota bacterium
TCGGTCAGGCCCGGCGGCCGACGAGCGCCCGCAGGAAGAACGCCAGGTTCGCGGGCCGCTCGGCCAGCCGGCGCACGAAGTAGGGGTACCACTCGTCCCCGAACGGCACGTAGATGCGCACCCGCTCGCCGCGCTCCACGAGCTGGAGCTGCAGGGGCTCGCGGATGCCGTAGAGCATCTGGAACTCGTAGCGCCCGGGACCCACGCCGTAGCGGCGGGCGAGGTTGCGGATGCGCCCGATGATGCGGTGGTCGTGGGTCGCGAAGCGACCGAACGTGTCGCCCGCGAGCACCAGCTCGGCGCACCGGACGTAGTTGTCGTCGATCTCCTCGCGGTCCTGGTACGCGATGTCCTCCGGCTCGGCGTAGGCGCCCTTGCAGATGCGCAGCGACGCACCCATGCCCGTGAGCCGGCGCACGTCGTCGGCCGTCCGGTGGAGGTAGGTCTGGACGGCGCACCCGACGTTGTCGTGGCCCGCCCCCCGCAGCCGCACCACGAGGTCGACGGTCGCCTGGGTGTGGTCCGAGCCCTCCATGTCGACCGTGACGTGGGTACCGCACCGCGCCGCTTCGGCGCAGATGGCTCCGACGAGCTCGTCACACAGCGCGACCGAGACGTCGAGTCCGAGCGAGGTCGGCTTCACCGAGACCGAACAGTCGAGGCCGTCGTCCGCGATCCGCCGCAGCGCCTCCAGGTAGACCTCCGCGGACCGCCGCGCGACGGCCTCGTCGGTCACGGACTCGCCGAGGTGGTCGAGCGTGACGGACATGCCCTTGGCGTTGAGCTCGCGGGTCGCTCTCAGTGCGTCGTCGAGCGTCTCGCCGGCGACGAAGCGCTGGGCCACGTTGCGCGCGATCGGGACGTCGGTCGCCACCCGACGGAGCTTCGCGCTCCGCGAGGCCGCGACCAGCGTGCGACGCAGCACGGGCGCTCCTGGCGGTCGAGAGGGCGACGGCGCGGCCCGGTCGGCCGCGGGCCGAACCGTAGCCGCACGACGACGCAGGCCCCGCTCGGAGGGAGCGGGGCCTGCATCGTGGCGCGGGAGGTGGAGGGTCTACCCGCGTCGTCGGAGCGAGATCGCTCCGGCGAGCGTGGCCAGCCCGAGGACGGCGAGGCCACCACCCGTGGCGGGGAGGTCCGGTGCCGGCGCAGGCGCCGGAGCCGGGTTCCCCGCCGGGTCGTTCGGGACCGTGACTCGACCGGCCGCGAAGGACGCGGTGGAGACCGGGTCGATCACGAGCGCCACGCTGGGCGTCGAGATCGCGTCGAGCGTGCCGAGCTCGCCGAGGTCGAGCCCCGCGAGGAGCGCCTCGAGCTGCGCGACGAGGTCGGCGACCCCACCGGCGGCCTCGACGTCACCGCTCGCGTCGACCAGCGTCGCCTCGACCGTGTCGAGCGCGTCGAGCCCCAGCGCCTGGACCTCGGTCAGCGTCTCGCCGAGGATCACCTCGACCGTGCCGACGACGTCCGGGAGCCCGAGGCCGTCGAGCAGGTCGGTGACCGGGCCCGGGTCGATGGTGACGGACGGGATCTCGAGGTCGAGGACGGTGACGCCGGCGGTCGCGGCGACCTGGCCACGCTCCTCGACGACGGACTCCTGCAGGTCGGTGAAGACGTCGACCTTGAGCTCACCGGTCGTCAGCACGTCCGTCAGGGGCAGGACGTTCAGCGTCTCGGTGAGGCTGCCGAGGAGGCCGCTCACGAGCGAGGCCGTGTCGCGGACCGCGGCGAGGCCCTGGTCGCAGCTCGGCGTGGTCAGCGACGCGTCGAGCACCGTGACGGTCACGGCCTCGCAGCCCACGCTCGCCGAGGAGCCCTCGAGCGTGCCGTCGGAGAGGCTGTTGACGCCGATGTCGACCGAGCTGAGCCCGACGAGGGGGAGGCCCGCGGCATCCGCGAGGATGTCGTCCAGCCCGGCGAGCAGGTCCTCGAGACCGGCCGCGACGGCGGTGATGTTGCGGATCAGCGGGACGAGCCCCTCGATCTGGGTGACGAGGGTCTCGACGAGAGCGGCGATCTCCTCGACCAGCTGGGCGATGAGTGCCTCGAGGTCGCCCCTGGACGCCGCATCGACCGAGGCGAGGAGCTCCGCCTCGAGCGCGTCGATGCAGGCCTGGAGCTCCGCGGCCGTGAGCGCCGTGCTGCAGTCGCCGGTGGTGCTGAGGGTGCCGATGACGTCGGTGACGGGGTCGGTCGACACCCCGGTGGTGTCCTCGATGGCCCCGACGGCGTCGCCGATGGTGCCGAGGTCGGTCTCGTCCGGGTCGAGGAGCGCGAGCTGGGCGTCGAGGGCGGCGAGCTCGTTCAGCGCCTGCAGGACGGCGAGCAGCTCCGACAGCTCGCTCGTGCTGGTCGAGATCGACATCTTGGTGCCGGCGACGGCGGTGAGCTGGTCACCGAGCGCGTCGATGGCCGCCTCGAGGTCGTCGATGAGCGCGTCGATGTCGGCCGGGAGGTCGACCGGCAGCGCCCTGAGGAGCGCGAGGAGGTCCGGGAGCGGCAGGCTCGCGAGGACGTCCTGCGGGACGATGTCCCCGAGCGAGATCACGAGGTCGGAGACCTGCAGACCCTGGGTGGCCGTGGCCTGGGTGGCCGTGACACGGCTGGCGACGTCGCTCGCGGTCACGGTCACGCCGAGGGCGTCTGCGAGCCCGGCGATCTCGGCCGTGAGGGTGCCGATGACCGCGTGGGCCTCCTCGGCCGTGGCGGTCGCGGAGAGCGCCGCCGGGGCGACGGTGGCGCTGAGGTCCGCGATGGGGCCGCCGAGGGCGTCGAGCGCTGCGACGGAGGAGTCGACGGACGTGGTGCCGTCGGAGCGGGCCTCGCTGCGACCCACCGGCCCGGTGGGCCCGGTGAGCGGTGTGAGCAGCGCGCTCGCGAACGGGACGCCGGCGGCGTTGACGGCGGTGTCCGTCGCGGTCGAGGCGAACGTCGACGCGTCGACCACGCCGAGCGCGGCGTCGCCGAGCGGCGAGGTGATGGCCAGCTCGGCGGCGGACAGGGTGGTGCTGGCGGTCCCGCGGGGCGTGACGCCCGGGGTCGCTGCAGCGGCGACGAGCGAGAGCGCGAGCGGCCCCGCGAGCGCGGCGGCGATCAGGTGCCTGCCGTGACGCATGGAGTGCCTCCTGGGAACGGCAGGGGTCTCCCCGACCCCCGGATGAGTGCTGTCGCCAACGGAACCGCGCCCGCCGGCGGGGCACCATGACCCGTTCGGGGCATGCCTCTGGTCATTCCGGACTAGATCGCCGGCCCGACCGGCGCGTAGTCGGACACGGCATGGGTCATCTGTCCCGGCCGGACGGCCTCCGCGCCTGCGCTGGTCGCCCGGATCGTCGAGGTCGTTCCCGTCCGGCGGCCGGCCGATCGGGCGCGGACCCTCAGCCCTGTGTCGACACCGGGTTCGGCGACTGGCCGGTCTTCTCGCGCCACCGCTGCTCGGCGTCGATGTAGCTCGCGAAGCCCTTGCGCAGGACGGAGTTGAAGGTGTCGTCGGAGACGGCCAGGACGGCACCGAGGAGCTCGTCGACCGCCCGCTCGTCGACCGCGCTGAGCGGCACCGAGCCGGTCAGGATGATGTCGCCCTCGTCGTCCAGGGCGAAGTGGACCGGGAGCGGCTTCTGGTTGCGCTGGAGCAGCAGGCGGTAGACGTCCTCGTGGCCCTCGTCGGGGGCGCCGGCGAGGAGCGACGTCACCCGCAGGGACCGCTCCTCGAGGTCGAGCAGCATCGGGATGGTGCGCTTCCACTGTCCCGCCATCATGGTCATCCAGCGGTCCTCGCCGACCTCGTCCACGTCGAGCTCGGCGGCCTCGAGCGCGTCGAGGAGCAGCGACCGGATCGCATCGCGGTCCACGGAGCTGTCGACCATGGGGCGTCCTCCCGGAGGGCCGTGGGGCCGCTCAGCTGGCGATGCCGGTGAGCTCGTCGACCGCGGTCCCGCGCCGGAGGTCACCGTACACCGCGACCAGACGGTCGACCGTGTGCTCCCAGGACGACAGGACGGCGTGCCGGACACCGGCCGCGGCGGCCACCCCGCGGGCCTCGGGGTCCCGGAGGTAGCGCACCACGGCGGCGGCGTGGTCCTCGGGATCGTGCCCGGCCACGAGGGTGCCGCCGTCCCCGACGACCGACTCGAGACCGGTGACCCGGGCGGCCACGACGGGCGTGCCGCAGGCCTGGGCCTCGAGGGCGACCAGGCCGAAGGTCTCGCTCCGGCTGGGCACGAGCACGACGTCGGCGCCGCGGTACAGGGCGGCCACCACCGACTGCGGCTGGGCGTCCGCGACGGTGACCCCGTCGGCGACACCGAGCTCGGCGGCGAGCGCCCGGAGCTCCTCGGGGCCGGTCCGCCCCGCGCCGCTGCCCGAGGTCCCCCCGACCACGAGGAGTCGCGCGTCGGGGACCGCGCGTCGCACCGCGGCGAGCGTCCGCACGGCGACGTCCGGTCCCTTCAGCGGCTGCAGCCGGCCGACGAACAGCAGCAGCGGCCCGTCCCCGGGAGCGAGCCGGCCGACCACGGCGGCGTCGTCCGGCGCGGGGTCGGGACGGAAGCGGTCGAGGTCGACCCCCGCCGGGACCACCGAGATGCGCGCTCCGGACATGCCGAAGCGCCGGTGGAGGAGGCGTGCCTCGCCACAGGTCAGGGCGAGCACGCGGTCCGCCGAGGCGGCGATGCGCTGCTCGGCCGCGAGGCGGAGCGGGGACTCCGGGACGTCGCCCGGCGCGAGGTTCGCGTTCTTGAGCAGGCCGAACGTGTGGAAGGTCTGGACGAACGGCACGCCCCAGCGCTCGGCGACGCGGCGCCCGACCCAGCCGGAGAGCCAGTAGTGGGCGTGCACGACGTCGGCCGTGCCCGCGGTGGGGTGGCGCTGCAGCGCGAGGACGAAGGCGCACAGGTGGTTGGCGACCTGCCCCTTGGGGAGCGGCGCGACGGGCCCGGCGACGATCCGGTGGACGACGAGCCCGGGCGCGACCTCGGTGGTGGGGGGCGCCGCGGGGTCCGTGGCCCGGGTGAACACGTCGACGGCGATGCCGCGTCGGGCCATGCGCGTCGCGATCTCGAGCACCGAGACGTTGAGGCCGCCGCCGTCGCCCGTTCCCGGCTGGTCGAGGGGCGAGGTGTGCACCGACAGCAGCGCGACGCGACGGACGCCCCGTCCCGCGTCCGCCCGCGCCGGCGCGGTCCTCACCTTCACCGTCGCGCCAGGGTCAGCCGGCGCAGCTCCCGGTCCTCGGCGCCGAAGCGGTACTTGTACGGCTCGTCGCCGCGGAGCAGGTCGAACATGCGACACCCCTCCTCGGCGGCCATCCGGATCAGCTCCCCCACGAGCACCATGCCCGGGGCGTGGGAGGCCAGCGTCTGGTCGAACGCCGAGTTGTACAGGCCCCATTCCCGGTCCTGGACGAGCGAGACGGTGGCGGCGCCCGGCGCACCGGCGACCTCGAGCAGGTGCAGACGCAGGACACGGTCGTCGGCGAACTCGTCGGCGAGGGCACGGAAGAAGGTGCGCATCTCCTCCTTCGCGAAGAAGCCGCGCTTCTCCGTCTCGGTCTCGGTCGCCATCCCGAAGAAGACGTCGAAGGCCTCGTCGATGTCCTCGTCCTCCACCTCGACGACACGGACGCCACCGAGGTCGCGGCCCAGCTTGCGGGCCTTCCGCTTGAGCTCGTGGCGTTGCTTCCCGGGGAGGCGGTCGAGGTAGGCGTCGTAGCCCTCGGCGAGGTCCACCAGGGGGCAGACGGCCTCGTGTGCGTCCTCGATGACGTCGATGCCGAGCCGCTCGGCGTGCCGGAGGAAGGCGTCCGGCCAGCCGCTGGCGGCGGGGAGGCCTCCCGCCACGAGCTCGTCCCAGTCGACGTCGTCGATGAGCGAGCCGAGGTAGGCCGCCGCGACGTCGTCGCGGTCCTCGGGACGCGCGACGGGGCCGAGGTAGTCGGTCACCTCCGTCCCGCCCATGAAGCGGATGACCTCGATCGGCCCGGTCGGGCTGCCCTCGCGCTCGTGCGCCTCGGGCACGACGCCGATGAGACGACCGTCCCGGTGGACGGTCCGCACCCGGGCGTGGGCGCGCTGACCGAGCACCCGGTGCCACGTCTCGAGGTAGCGCGGGGTGTGGAAGACCGTGCCGTCCGGATCGTCGGCGACGAGGGCCTCCCAGGCCGCGCGGAGCTGACCGGTGGGGATGCCGGCGTGCGTGCGCAGCTCGGTCACGGGGGGCTCCTGACGGGGGCCCGGCATGGTAGTACGAGGTCGAACGACCGCCCGCGCCCCACCCTGCCCGCTCGCCGGCGGTCGGTCAGCCCGCGAGGCCGGCGTCGTCGTCCTCGTCCCGGGGCGACGCCCGCCGCACGGCGTCGTCGTCCACGTCGCCCGTCGACACCGCGTCGAGGAGCCCCCGGAGCGGGCCGCGGGCGGGCGAGACCTGTCCGCCGGAGAGCTCGGCCAGCTTCCGGAACGAGCGGTACATCTCGATCAGCGCCTGCCGCTGCGGCTCGGTCAGGTGGGGGTCGCGCGCGATCGCGGACTCGAGGTCCTGGTCCTCGTCCCGCTCCTCGAGGATCCCCGCCTTGACGTAGAGGGTCTCGGACGAGATCGACAGCGCCTTCGCGATGGCCTGGAGGATCTCGGCGGACGGCTTGCGCAGGCCGCGCTCGATCTGGCTGAGGTAGGGGTTCGACACCCCCGCGAGCTTCGCGAGGTTGCGCAGGGACAGCTGGGCTGCGTTCCGCTGGTGGCGGATGTAGGCGCCGAGGTCACCGAGCCGCGAGGGACCGTCGTCGCGACCCTCGCCGCCCTGGGGGCGGATCTGCTCGGACACCGGGCCTGACCCTCCTGACGGCGTCGGATGACGGCGCCGTCGGCGACTGCTTGCTCCTGCGAGCGGCTCACGGTACCGGCCGGCGGACGGGCGACGAAACGGCTGCTGCGTCGCCGAGCCGGTGCGGAGGCCGGCTCAGCCGACGAGGCGCCGCCCCAGCTCGACGACCTCCGCCGAGGGCCGGACGGCGCCCACAGGCGCGCCCCCGCCGGTCGGCGACTCGATCCGGTAGGCGTCCTCGGGGACCACGCCGGCCGCCACCAGGGTGCCCAGGAGGGCCGCGTCCGCCGCGCGCCCCGCGCCGTCCTCGGCCTTGACCGCGATGCCCCAGACCTCGCCGTCGGCTGCGGTCCAGCTGGCGCCGTAGACGCCCTCGGCGCCGACCTTGACGGAGATCCCGAGCCCGAGGAGGGCGCTGTCGAGGCGTCCTTCGCCCCCCACGAGGCCGGGCTCCGCGAGCGCGGCCGACCTGGCCGCGGCCCACCGGTCGTCGAGCCGGAGGCTCCGGAAGGCTTCCGCCAGGCGGACGAGCGGGACCGCCACGGCCGGCGCCCCGCAGCCGTCCACGCCGACGGCGGCGACCGGCCCGAGGACGTCCTCGAGCACGTCGAGCACCCGTACCTGCAGTGGGCCGTCGGGATCGAGCAGCCGCTCCCGGGGGCAGTCGATGGCGCGTCCGGCGAGGGCGAACATCGCGTGCTTGCCGGAGCAGTTGTAGTGGAGCCGCTCGGGACGCAGCCCCGGCTGCGCCTCCGGGACGGCCGGCGGCGTGGTCAGGTCCCCGGGCGCGGTCCCCGAGCGGGGCAGGAGCGCCAGCACGGCCTCCAGGTGACGCGGCTCGCCGCGGTGGGAGGCCTGGCCGATGGCCAGCTCGGCGTCGGTGAGGTCGGGGAGGTCGCCCTCCTCGGCCACGAGCTCGAGGCAGGCGGTCTCCTGGAAGACCTTGACGGACGAGCGCACGAACGTGACCCGTTGGGGGTCACCGATCCACGCGGCGATCCCACCGTCGGGTCCCACGACGACGACGTGGCCGCGGTGGCTCGACTCGACGAGCTCGGAGGACGTGCGGACGTCGGTCCGCGTGACCTCGGCGATGGAAGCGGAGGTCACCGGAGCGAGGTCAGCTTCGCCGGCTCGGTCTCGGCCAGCTCGAGGTCCTCGCACAGCTTCACGAAGGCCGTCGCCAGCTCCGGGTCGAACTGCGTGCCGCCACAGCGGTCGATCTCCTCCATGGCGACGTGGACCGGGAGTCCCTTCCGGTACGGCCGGTCGGACGTCATCGCGTCGAAGGTGTCGATGATCGAGAAGATCCGCGCCGGCAGGTAGATCTCCTCGCCCTTCTTGTTCTCGGGGTACCCGCGACCGTCCCAGCGCTCGTGGTGGGACTTCACGATCTGCATCGCGTCGCCGAGGAACTTGATCGGCTGGACGAGCTGCAGGCCGATGATCGGGTGGGTGCGCATGACCCGCCACTCGTCCTCGTCGAGCGGGCCCGGCTTGTTGAGGATCGCGTCCGGGATGCCGACCTTGCCGATGTCGTGGAGGAGGTAGCCGTAGCCGACGCTCGCGTCCTGGGCGAGCTCGGGAGCGACCCGCCGCGTGAGCGCGATGGCGTACTGGTACGTGCGGTCGAGGTGGTGGCGGGTGTAGTTGTCCTTCATCTCGCACACGAGCGCCAGGGTCTTCACCATCGTGAGGTAGCTCTGCGACAGCTCGCGCAGCGCCGACTCGGCCTCCTCGCGCTGGGTCCGCTCGGAGGCGACGATGGTCTGGATGTCCTTCGCGAAGAGCAGGAGCTGCTGCTGCATGCCCTCGAGGTCGGCCGCACCTTGGGGGTTCACGCGGACTCCTCTGCCGCCGCGGGGGCGGCCGCCCGGTCGATGCTGCGGATGGTCTCGATGAGCTTCAGCGGCGAGAACGGCTTGATCAGGTAGGCGTCGGCGCCGCACTCGAGCCCCACCCGCCGGTCGTCGTCGCCGTCGCGTGCCGTCAGCAGGATGATGGGCAGGTCGCCGGTCGCCGGCTCCGACCGCAGGCGGCTGCAGACCTCGAAACCGGTCAGGCCGGGCATCATCACGTCGAGGACGAGCACGTCGGGCCGTTCCTCGGCGACGGCCGCCAGCGCCGCCTCGCCGTCGCCGGCGGTGCGCACCGCGAAGTCCTCCAGATCGAGGATGGTCCGGAGGATCTCGAGGGTGAGCGCGTCGTCGTCGACCACCAGCACACGACGCTTCACACCGCTCCCCTCACCGACGGGGGCCGAGTGTACGACGGTGTCCGCGATGCGGCCGCAGTCAAGATTGGCGGGTCAGGAGCTCGGACACGCTGGCGGCGCCGGTCTTGTAGCGGCGGGTGAGCTCGGCCTGGAGGGCGTCGACACGGTCGAGGAGGAGCCGACGCAGGGACGACAGCTCGCGCTCCTTGGTGGCCATGCGCTCGGCGAGGGCCGCGAGGTCCTCGTCGGACCGGTCGCGCAGCTTGGCGAGGATGGCGTCGTCGGCGAGCTGGTCGACACCGCGCCGGTGGTGCTGCACGGCCGGCGGGACGAGGAAGCGCGTGACCCGGGTGGCGGGCACGCCGGCGCCGGTCTCGTCGCCGCCGAGGATCCCGGGGAGGCCGTCGAGGACCGAGGCGGCGGTGGCGCTGCCGGCGTCGCGTCGGCGGATGGCCTCCGCGCGGACGATGTCGAGCTTGCCCTGGAGGACGCGACGGGCGTAGGAGATGCCGCTCTCCTCCTCCTCGCACTCGTCGCGCATCCGACGGATCTCGTCGGTCGAGCGCAGCTCGAGGTCGGCGAGGTAGCCCTCGGCCGTGATGTTGTCGATGCGCCGCTGTCCGGCCATCTGTGCCTCCGTGGGTCGTGCGCCCCCGGCTGGTGCCGGGCGCAGGCGACGTCCTGGTCGTTGTCGGCACGTCGGCCCGCGATATGTAGGCGTCCTGGCCGGCGTGCGGAGCGGCCACCGGGGGGTGGGGGCCCTGAGTACGATGCGCCCCATGCGAGGGAACCTGTCCGAGACGCCCGTGGCCGACCTGTGCCGCGGACTGTCGGCGGCAGGGGCCACCGGCGCCGTCGAGGTCGGCGACCACGCGGGCGACGCGCGCATCTTCTTCCGCGGCGGCGACGTCTACTGGGCCGTGGGCCCGGCACCCCGGGCGCGGCTCGGCGACCGCCTGGTCAACGGCGGCATGCTCTCGCAGGAGCAGCTCGACGAGGCGCTCGAGGCCCAGCGGGACTCCAGCGAGCGCACCAAGCTCGGCGCGATCCTCGTCGACCGGGGCGTCGTCTCCCGGGACGTCATCCGCGTCTTCGTCCAGGAGCAGATCCTCGACGCCCTGTTCGAGATGATGCAGTGGCACGAGGGCTCCTACGCCTTCCACCCCGGCGAGGCGGTCGACGAGAAGCTCCCCATCGACATCCCGGTGGACCAGTTGCTCGTCGAGGTCTCCCGGCGCCAGAGCGAGTGGAACCAGATCAGCGAGGTCATCCCCGACCTCGACATGGTTCCGGACTTCGTGACCGGGGGCTCGTCCGCCAACGCGGCCCTCGAGCCCGACGAGTTCACCGTGCTCGCCAACGTCGACGGCGGGCGGAGCATCCGCGACCTCGCCGAGGACCTCGGCTACTCCGAGTTCGAGGCCGCCCGGATCGTCTACGGGCTCACCCTCCTCGGCATCGTGGCGGTCCGGCCGTCCGACGACGACACGGACGCGGGCACGGTCGGCGCCCGGCCCGGGGTCCCCACCGACGTCGAGGACGACGTCGACGTCGGGAGCGCGCTCGAGGAGGCCCTCGCCGGGCAGGGCGCCGCCGAGGCTCCCCCGCCCGCGGACGACGTCGAGCGGCCGCGCGTCAAGCTGCACGTGGACGACGAGGTCCGCGACTACCTGGCAGCGCACGACGGTCCCACGGACCTCAACGCCCCACCCCGCGCCCCCTCGCGCCCGGCGGAGCCCGACGTGCGGACGCCCGAGCCGGGCGAGCGGTCGGTCGAGGAGCTCACCGAGGCGCTGACCGCGGCCCTCGACGACGAGCCCGAGCCCTGGGTCGCCCACGACGTCGCGCCCCCACCGACCCCGACGTCCGACCTGGGGTTCTTCGCAGGATCGACGGCTCCGGCCTCCGCGCGTGACGACGGCGACGCGACGCCGGCCGATCCCACTGCTGCGGAGGACCTCGCCGCGGAGGACCTCGACGACGAGGACTTCGGTGCGCTGCTCGACGAGCTCTCGTCCCCGCTCGCGCCTGACGTCGAGAGGTCTCCCGAGCCGGACGTCGAGGTCGCCCCGGAGCCGGAGCCGATCCCGGAGCCCGAGCCGCCCCCGGAACCCGAGCCGGAGCCGTCCCCGCCGCCCGCCACGACGCCGACGGCCGAGGGCGAGCCTCCGCCCTCCAGCCCTCGCCGCGAGGCTCGCAGCGGTGGCGGCGACGTGTCGGAGTTCCTCCGCGAGCTGTCCCAGCTCGCGATCGACGAGCCGCCACCGGACGAGGGCGCCGCGCCACGGCACCGGGCGAAGCCCCCGCCGTCCGACGCCGGGCGCGCCGGCGACGCGGCGGGCGAGAAGCGCGAGGAGGAGCGTCGCCAGGCGGCCAGGGAGCGCGACGACAAGAAGAAGAAGGGCGGGCTGTTCGGCTGGGGCCGCTAGTCCCGCCGCCGGCTCAGCCCTCGTAGCGCTCGCGGGACGACGCCACGACCTCGAACGCCTTGGCGCGGTCCCGCCACCCGTGGACCTCGACCTTCTTCTGCTCGAGGTCCTTGTAGATGCCGAAGAAGTGCGAGATCTCGTCGAGCATGTGCTTCGGGACGTTCTCGAGCTCCTGCACGTGCTGCCACCGGGGGTCGCTGTCGGGGACGCAGAGGATCTTCTCGTCCGGGCCCTTGTCGTCGGTCATGTCGAGCATGCCGACGACCCGGGCCGGGATCACGCACCCCGGGAAGGTCGGCTCGCCGAGGATCACCAGCGCGTCGAGGGCGTCGCCGTCGCGTGCCAGGGTCTCCGGGAGGTAGCCGTAGTCGCCGGGGTACCGGACGGCGCTGAAGAGCATGCGGTCGAGGACGAAGACCCCGCGGTCCTTGTCGTACTCGTACTTGTTCCGCGATCCCATCGGGACCTCGACGAGCACCTCGATGCGTGCGTCCGTCACCATCCGACTCCCTCCACGGCCGAGCGAGCCTACTGGGGCCGCGGACTACGGTGGCCGCGGCCCCGTCCCCCGACCTCTCCCGGAGCCTCCTGTGACCATGCCCGAGGCCGGCCAGCCGGCGCCCACCTTCACCCTGCCCGACCAGGACGGCCGCGACGTCTCGCTCGCGGACCTCCGGGGTCGGCCGGTCGTCCTCTACTTCTACCCGCGGGACGACACGCCGGGCTGCACGACCCAGGCCTGTGGGATCCGCGACCGCTGGGCCGCGTTCGAGGGCGCCGGCGCGGTCGTGCTCGGGGTCTCGCCGGACACGGTCGACTCCCACGCGGACTTCGTCGCCGCGCACGGGCTCCCGCACACCCTCCTCGCCGATCCGGACCGCGACGTGCTCGAGGCCTACGGGGCCTGGGGCGAGAAGGTCCTCTACGGCCGGACCAGCGTCGGCGTCATCCGGTGCACGTTCCTGATCGCGCCGGACGGCACCATCGCCAAGGTGTGGAAGCGCGTCCAGACGAAGCAGCACGCCGACCGGGTGCTGGCCGCCCTCGCCGACCTGCAGGGCGCCTGACGGACCGCCCCGGTCAGCCCTCGATGCGGAAGTCGCGCTCGAGCAGGACCTGCCCCCGCTCGGCGACCTCCACCCGGTACCGCCCCGGCTGGTCCGACCAGAGGCCGGCGAGCGAGACGTTCAGCCGGTCGCCGGACCCGAGCCGCACCTCGGTCGTGTAGAGCAGCGTCCCCTCGCGGTACCAGCGCACCTCCAACGGCCCCGGCTCCGGCCCCTGTCGCTCGAAGGCGAACCAGAGCGTCACCGGGTCGTCCGCCCCGAACGAGGCGCGGTCGGCGCCCGGCGCGCCCGTCGACGCGTCGACCTCGTCGGTCAGCACGGCGTCGGTCACGCAGAGGGAGACGCCAGCCGAACAGCCGTCGCTGCCGCCGAGGCTCCACGCGGCGACGAGTGCCACCCCGACCACGGCGAGGGCAGCGCCCAGGAGCAGCACGCGCTGCCGACGCCGGCGCCGGGGCGGCGGCGTGGCCGTCGGCGCCGCAGCAGTCGCCGGGGACACGGGGGCCGTCTCGTCCGCCGGCGCCCTGGGGCCCGGATGCGGGTCGCCGCGGGGATGCAGCGGCTCGGGCTCGACCGTGACGCCGTCGGCGTCCCCGTCGACGTCGGCGAGCACGGCGAGCGCGTCGTCGAGGATGCGACGCACCTCGGCCGGGGGCAGCGCGAGGACCGCCGCGATCTGCGTCACGGAGAGCCCGGCGTCCTCGTTCAGGACCAGGACCTCGACGTCCGTCGCCACCCGCAGCCGGCTCGCGAGCACGGCGTGCGCCACCGCGAGGACCTCGGTGACGTCCGTGTCCCCCCAGAAGCCGCTGTCCGACGCCACCTCGGCCACGGCGTCGTCGACGGCGTCGGCCGGCAGGAAGGCCGCCAGGTACGCGCGGACCCGCGCCTCGACGTCGGGCGGGAGGGGGCCGTTGACACGCGTTCCAGGCATCGCACGAGGGTAGACCACCCCGCCGTCACCGCCCCGGGCAGCGGCGCCCATCGGATCAGGGGCGATCCCGCCCATCGGATCAGCGGCGATCCCGCCC
>JAHWKB010000049.1 GCA_019348115.1 Actinomycetota bacterium
CCGAGCTCAACATCGGCATCGACGGCAGCCTCGACTACGACCGCGAGTTCCTGCTGGGCTACGACTGGGGCGTCGCGAGCGTGCACTCGCACTTCCGTCGACCCGTGGAGGAGCAGACGGCCCGGATCATCACGGCGATGCGGCATCCCGCGGTGAACTGCATCGGCCACCTCCAGGGCCGGCGCGTGGGCAAGCGGGAGGGCATCGAGCTCGACCTCGACGCGGTGCTCGACGCCGCGGTCGAGACCGGGACGGCGCTCGAGATCAACTGCAACCTCGACCGCCTCGACGCCACCGCCGAGGTCATCGCCGAGGGCGCGAGGCGCGGCGTGATGTTCGTGATCTCGACCGATGCGCACTCGACCCGGGAGTTCGACTACCACCGCTACGGGATCCGGCAGGCCCGTCGGGGCGGGCTCCCCACCTCGCTGGTCGCCAACACGATGGACCGCGATCGCTTCGTGACCTGGGCCCGCGACCAGCGCGCCACCTGATGACGGACGGGCTGCGCGAGGTGGGGGAGCGGCGCGTCCTCCATCGTGCCGTGCTGACCGACGGCGCCGACCTCGTGGCACCGGCGCTCCTCGGGGCGCTCCTCGTCCGGCGCGAGGACGACGGCACCGAGACGGTGGTGCGCGTCGTCGAGACCGAGGCGTACCACCAGACCGATCCGGCGAGCCACAGCTTCCGTGGGGCGACCCCGCGCACGGCGGTGATGTTCGGGCCCCCGGGCCACGCCTACGTCTACTTCACCTACGGCATGCACTGGTGCGTCAACGTCTCGTGCGAGCCCGAGGGCGTCGGTGCCGCCGTCCTCCTCCGGGCGGGCGTCGCGCTCTCGAACCACGAGCGGGTCCGTGCCCGCCGGGGGGACCGGGCGCGCGAGCGCGAGCTCCTCGCCGGGCCGGCCCGGCTGACGTCCGGTCTCGGCGTGGACGGCGCCTGGAACGGCATCGACCTCTGCGACCCGACCTCGCCGTTGCGCCTCGAGACCGACCGCTTCGCGCCCGGACCGGAGGCCGTGGTGGCGGGCCCCCGGGTCGGGGTGCGGCAGGCCGCCGACGTCGCCTGGCGGTTCTGGCTCGCGGACGTCCCGGAGGTCAGCCGCTACTCGCGCCACCCGAAGGCGCCACCGAGACGGTGACGAGGCTGTGCTCGCGCTCGGTGGTCCCACCCGCCGGCGTCTGGGCCCACACCGTGCCGGGCTCCACCGCCTCGCAGCCGTCGCTCGGGCAGCCGGTCGCGATCTGCACGACCCACCCGGTGGCCTCGAGCGCCGCCACGGCCTGGTCGAGATCGAGGCCCGTCACCGTCGGCACGGTGGCGCGCGCACGGGTCGAGACCGACACCCAGAGGACGACCGCGTTGCCATCGACCTCGAGGGTGGTGCCGCCGACCTCGGGACGCTGGCGGGTCACGATGCCCGGTGGGTAGCGGAGCGAGTTCTCGGGTCGGACGTCGACGACGAAGCCCTTGTCGGTGAGGAGCCGCTCGGCGACGTCGATGGGCAGCCCCACGAGCCCCGGCACGTCGTCGATCGGCGGGCCGGTCGGTTCGGTGCAGCGCTCCGTCGGCTCGGTGCCGCGGAGGTAGTCCCGGACCTCGATCAGCTCCTCGGGCGTGTACGGGTTCGGGAGGCAGTTGCGCGTGCCGTCCACCTCCACCTGCACGAGCGAGACGTCCGGCACCGGGAACGGCTCGGGGTCGACGCCCTCGAGGGCGTCCTCGGCGAACGCCTTCCAGATCTCCGCCGGCCACCGACCCCCCTCGACGACCTCCGGGGTCGCCGGCGGGACCATCGCCACCTGTCCCTCGGGGAACCCGACCCAGACCGCGGCGACCAGGCTCGGGGTGTAGCCCACGAACCACGCGTCGGCGTTGCGCTGGCTCGTGCCCGTCTTGCCGGCCTGGGGCCGGCCGTCCATCGCGGCCCGCACCCCGGTCCCGCGCCGGACGACGTCGGCGAGCGTCTGGGTCACGAGGTAGGCGGCCGCCTCGTCGAGGACCTGGAAGCTCGTGTCCTCGTGCTCCCACAGGACCTCGCCGGCGGCGGTCTCGATGCGCTCGACGAGGTGGGCGGGGTGCAGGCGTCCCAGCGTCGCGAAGGCCCCGTACGCCGACGCCATCTCGAGGGGGGTCACCTCGCCGGTGCCGAGCGCCAGGGACTCGACGGCCGGCAGGTCGCCGCGGAAGCCGAGCGTGCGCGCCATCTCGAGGATCGCCGTCGGCCCCAGCTGGACGGCGAGGCGCGCGTAGGCCGTGTTGGCGGACGCGACCGTCGCCTCCCGGAGGGTCAGCGGGCCGTAGCTGGTGCCGCCGTAGTTGCACGGGGCCCAGGCCGGGAGGTGGTCGAAGCGGACGCAGTCCCCGCCCGGGAAGACCTGGTCGAGGGAGACCCCACGCTGCAGGGCCGCCGCGAGGACGATGGGCTTGAACGACGAGCCCGGCTGGCGTCGCGCCTGCGTCGCGAGGTTGAACCGGGCGTGCGGGTCGTCCGGGTCGTCGTAGTCGCGCCCGCCGACGAGGGCCCGGACCGCACCCGTCGTCGGGTCGGTCACGACCACCGCGGCGGACGGGCCGGCGTCGTCCGGCAGCACGTCGGCGACGGCGCGCTCGGCCGCGCGCTGCAGGTCCGGGTCGAGCGTCGTCACGATCCGCAGGCCCCCGGTGAAGAGGGCGTCCACGCGGTCGTCGAGCGTCGGCCCCAGCGCCGCGGCGAACGTCCCGTCGGGGTCGTGCTGGAGGACGCGCTTCACCTCGGCGACGAAGTAGGGCGCGAGGGCCGCCTCGGGTCGCTGCTCCGGGGCGAGGTCCAGCGCGGCCTCGGCCGCCGCGTCCGCGGCGTCGCGGTCGAGCTGGCCCGTGGACACCATGGCGTCGAGCACGAGCTCCCGCCGCGCCGTCGCCGCCTCCGGGGCGACGTAGGGGTCGAAGCGGGACGGGGACTGGATGAGCCCGGCCAGGAGGCTCGCCTGGTCGAGCGAGAGCGCGGCGGGGGTGGTCCCGAAGTAGCGCTCGGCCGCCGCGGCGATCCCGTAGGCACCCTTGCCGAAGTAGACGGTGTTGAGGTAGCGCTCGAGGATCTCCTCCTTGGAGTAGCGCTCCTCGAGCTGGAACGCGAGCGCCGCCTCCTTGACCTTCCGCTCGAGGGTCCGGGCGGGGCCGGTCATGGTGTTCTTGACGTACTGCTGGGTGATCGTCGAGCCGCCCTGCTCGATCTCGCCGGACTCGACGTTGCGCACGGCGGCGCGGGCGACGGCGGGGACGTCGACGCCGGCGTGGAGGAAGTAGCGCCGGTCCTCGATGGCGACGACGGCCTTGACGAGCTCCGGGGCGACGTCCCGGATGGCGACGTCCTCGCGGTCCTGCTCGCCGTGGAGCTCCGCGAGCACGGTCCCGTCGGGTGCGAGGATCCGCGACGTCTGGGGCTGCTGCACGAACGTGACCGGATCGCCCGGTTCCAGCTCGACGACGCCGCTGCACGCGGTCGCCAGGCTCGCGACGAGCAGGAGGACGGAGACGGGACGGACCGGGCGCACGGGGGGAGGGTACGACCCGGAGTCGCCGGCCCACCGTCACCGCCGTCGTCCCCGAACGTTGAAGGAGGTGGGAGACGCGGTGTCGAATGGGACACCGTGAGAAGATGTCGCCACAGCTTCGCGGGAGGATCCACCGATGAACCGCCGCACCCTCCGAACCATCGCCGTGGGCTCCGCCCTGGCGTTCGTCCTCGGCGCCTGCGGGCAGAAGCCCGGCGTCCACGTCGAGGGTGGGACCGGCGGGCAGCCGCTCGCCCAGGGCGACGTGGCGGGAGGCACCGACGTCGCGGTCGACACCTCGGGTGACCTCGACGGTGACGGCTTCGACGACGCCACGGGTGCGGAGGACCTCGGTGGCACCGCGGTCGCGGACGACACCGGCGGTGGCAGCTTCGACGCCGGCACGACCGACACGTCCGGCGGCACGACCTCGGGCGGCGACCCGTCCGGCGGCACGACCTCCGGCGGCGACCCGTCCGGCGGGGACACGTCGGGGGGCACCACCTCCGGCGGTGACACGTCCGGCGGCGACACCTCCGGCGGGCAGCAGACCCAGGACTCGGGCGGCAAGAAGCAGGTCACGGGCAGCGACCGCACCGGCCTCACCGCCGAGAAGATGACGTTCGCGTCCCACGCTCCGGTCACGGGCGCCGCGCCGCTGCCGACGACGTCGTTCGAGAAGTCGGGCGACCTCTACTGGCGCAACCTCACCGAGATCCAGAAGAAGAAGGTCCTCGGGCGAAGCAAGGTCGAGCTGCTGTTCCGCGATGACAAGTACGACCCCAACTCCGCCCGCCAGGTCTGCCGCGAGCTCGCCTCGAAGGCCTTCACCGTCGCCGGCGGTGGTGGCACGGACCAGATCCAGGCCTGTGGGCAGTTCGCGAAGGTCGCCGAGTTCCCGTACTTCTCCGCCGGCGTGACGGAGGCGGGCCTGCGCGACAACCCGTGGTACTTCGCCGCGTCGATGTCGTACAAGCAGCAGGGGCCGCTCCTCGCCCAGATGGTGAAGAAGAACTTCGGCGGCAAGAAGGTCGCGGCGATCATCACCGACACGCCGAACTTCGACGACGCCATCGCGGGCTGGGAGGCCGGCGTCAAGCAGCAGGGTCTGAACTACTACAAGACCCTGCGTCACCCCAAGGGCGACACCTCCTGGTACAACGCCTTCGCCGGCGACCTGAAGGCGAACGGCGTCGAGGTCGTCTACATCCTCTCGTCGCCCGTCGACTACATCCGCTTCGCCCAGCAGGCCTCGCAGAGCGGGATCAAGTTCCAGTACGTCGGCGTCGGCGTCTCGATGGGGCTGAACGCGGTGCTCGGCTCGGGCTGCGACGAGGTCGACGGCGGGATGTTCTTCTCGCCCTTCCCCGGGCTCGACTACGCCCGCAAGAACGTCCCGGGGTTCTTCGAGACGGCCAAGCGCTTCAACGCCCCGGCCGACGACATCGCCTTCGCGCTCTGGGGGCAGGCCGCGGTCCAGCACGACCTGCTCCTGCGCTACGAGAAGACCTACGGCCCGGATCTCACGCGGGAGGACTTCCGCGACCTCGTCGAGACCCAGACCGGGATCGGCGGCGAGATCTTCCCGACGGTGAACTACTCGCCGCAGAACCACTTCGGGTCGACGGCCGTGCACCTGTTGAGGGCCGACTGCTCGAAGGGTGAGTACGTGACCGTGGCGAGCTTCGCCAAGAGCTTCTGACCGCGGGGGGGCCGGCCTGCGCCGGCCACGCCCCCGTGGTGTGCGCCCGACGCGCAGGTGACGTACCGTCGGGTGAGGGCGCGAACCCCCGCGGGGGATGCGCTCGTTCGACCAGGAGGAACCCCGGACCCGGTCGCGGAAGTCCCCCAGCGGACGACTACCCTCCGCGACATCCGGAGAGCAACGGAGCCGAGCCCGACCCCCCACGGGCCGAGCAGACAGCGGGAGAGCCACCGGACATGGACACCGATCGCAACCTCTTCGTCGCCCCGCTGGCCCGTCGCCGTCGCCGGCGGCTGGGTGCCTCGCTCATGGCGGGTTCGCTCGCCGCCGGTGCCGTGCTGGCCACCTTCGGGACCGCGTCCGCCCAGGAGGGCCCCGAGGTGCCCGAGGGCGCCGAGCCCGTGGAGGTCCAGCAGACCGCCTTCTACGAGTACCCCTACAGCGAGGCGGCGCCCAACACCGCGCTGGCCGAGTTCCCGCCCGGGGTCTTCTGCATCGTCTTCCCGCAGGCTCCCGTCTGCCAGCCGAACCCGGTGTCCGACGGCGTCGAAGGCGCCCTCGACGCGGGGCAGGAGAACGAACCGGCCCCGCCCGCCTCGCCCGTCCCGCCGGACACCCTGCCCGCGTCCCTGGCGGGCGGCGAGAAGCGCTACGAGTCCGCGGTCAAGTTCGCCCTGCCGCCCCTCCCGGCCGACCAGACGGTCGGGGAGTTCGTGATCGTCCTCACCGAGACCGAGCCCACCTACCACTCCTCGAGCCCGGTCTTCCGCCGGGCCGTCCTGGCGGCGCTCGCGTGCGTCCGCGAGTGCAACCGGCAGGAGGAGTTCGAGAAGGTGCTCGCGTCCGAGCCCGTGGAGAGCGCGGTCCTCGAGGTCGAGGTCTGCCCCCTGACGGAGCCGTTCGACGAGGGCCGCAGCCAGGAGCCGCCGGAGAGCCAGCCGGTCGACTGCCTGTTCGGCGCCACCGCCCAGCGGATCGACGGTGGCGACGGCAAGTGGATCGTCGACCTCACCTTCGCCGCCCAGGCCTGGATCAGCGGCGAGCTCGAGAACCACGGCATCCTCATCCGGCCGACGGGCGCCCCCAACCTCGCCTACGGCGACCCGGATGCCACGACCAACGCCCAGGTCACCTTCACCCAGGAGATCCTCGCGGCCTCGACGGCCGAGCCGGCCCCGGCGGACCCGCCGGCGTTCGGTGGCGGCTCGTTCGGGGACAGCAGCAGCGGCTCCGCCGGCAGCAGCGGCGACTTCTCCGCGGGCAACGGCGGGTTCTCGTCCGCCCCGAGCGGCGGCAGCAGCGGAGGGTTCTCCTCCGACCCGTTCTCGGCCCCGGCGCCGGTGACGGCCGACGAGGCCGCGGCGGCCCCCGAGGTCGCCCCCGTTGACGACGGCGGCGCCGTCTCCGACGCGCCCGTGGCCGGCCCCGCCACCGAGCCCGCCGCCACCGGCAGCGCCTGGTGGCTGTGGCTCCTCATCCCCGTCTTCGCGGCCGGGTCGTGGTTGACCGCCCAGTCGCTCGCCGCCGAGCCGGTCGTCTCCTCCGGAGCCGGATCGCGCAACGGGGCGATGACCCGACTGATCGCGCGCAACCAGGCGGCTGCGACCCCGAGCACCCCGATGGCGCAGGTCTGACGCCTGCGGATCACCTCCACGCCCGCCCCCGAGCGGTTGCGATGACCGGCGCCCTGCGCCGGTCATCCCCCTCCCGACCACCATGGGGACACGACACATGAACTCCGTCCGAACCTTCCGAGCGACCGCTGCGGCCCTCGGCTTCGCGCTCGTCCTCACCGGCTGCGGCCAGAAGCCCGGCGTCCACGTCGACGGCGGCACCGGCGGGGGAGCAGCACCCCTCGCCGGCGGCGAGACCGGCGACGGCGTCACCGACGACGGCTTCACCGACGACGGCTTCGCCGACGCCGATGGCGACGGCCTCGACGACACCTCCGGCGAGAGCTTCGACAGCAGCGGCGGCGCGGTCGTCGACGACGGCAGCGCCGGCGGCGACCCGGCCAGCGACCCCGGCGCCGGCGGGGGCGGCACCACCGACGGCGGCGGCAGCACCGACGGTGGCGGCTCCGGCGGGGCGGGCGGGACGACCGGGGGCGGCAGCACCGACGGCACGTCCGGTGGCGGCGGCGGCGGCGGTGGTGGCACCCGTGAGGTGACGGGCACCGACCGCACCGGGGTCACCGACGACAAGATCACGCTCGCGATCCACGCCCCGGTCACGGGTGCCGCGCCGCTGCCCTCGACGTCGTTCGAGAAGGCGCGCGACATGTACTGGCGCTGGATCACCGAGGCCAAGGGCGAGACCGTCCTCGGGCGCAAGAAGGTCGAGGTCCTGTTCAAGGACGACAAGTACGACCCCAACTCGGCGCGCCAGGCCTGCCGTGAGCTCGAGGCCAAGGCCTTCCTCACCGTCGGCGGCGGTGGCACCGACCAGATCCAGGCGTGCGGCCAGTTCGCCCAGGTCGCGAAGACGCCGTACTTCTCGGCCGGCGTGACGGAGAAGGGGCTCGGCGGCAACCCGTGGTACTTCGCGAGCTCGATGACCTACCGGCAGCAGGGCGTCCTGCTCGGCTCCTACGTGGCGAAGAACTTCTCCGGCAAGAAGGTCGCGGCGATCGTCACCGACACGCCGAACTTCGACGACGCGGTGCAGGGCTGGGACCAGGGCCGCAAGCAGGCCGGTCTGCAGAACTACTACAAGACCCTGCGCCACCCGAAGAGCGACACGTCGTGGTACTCCGCGTTCGCGCAGGACCTGAAGAACGCCGGCGTCGAGGTCCTCTACATCAACACCTCGCCCGTCGACTACATCCGCTTCGCCCAGCAGGCGTCGCAGCAGGGCTTCCGCCCGCAGTTCGTCGGCGTCGGCGTGACCATGGGGCTCAACCCGGTCCTGCAGTCCGGCTGCGACGCGGTCGACGGCGGCGTGTTCTTCTCGCCGTTCCCCGGGCTCGACAAGGTCGACTCGCTCGACCCCGAGTTCAACAAGGCGGCAGCCAAGTTCGGGCTGCCGAACGACGACCTCTCGCTCGCGCTCTGGGGTATCGCCCGCCAGCAGCACGAGCTCTTCAAGCGCTACGAGAAGACGTTCGGCAAGGACCTCACCCGTGAGGACTTCCGCGCGCTGACCGAGGCCCAGGGGTCGCTCAAGACGACGATCTTCCCCGAGGTCGGCTACTCGCAGCAGAACCACTTCGGGGGCAAGCAGGTGCACGTGCTGAAGGCGGACTGCGCGACCGAGCGTCACAAGACGCTCGCGACCTTCGTGTCCGGCTTCTGACCGACAGCAGTTGACGGAAACCGGCCGCCCGACGGGGGCGGCCGGTCTACGGTCCGAGACACCCAGACCCGAGGGAGCCAGCGTGGACGAGTCGACCGTCCCCTTCTACGAGCGGTACCGCACCCCGCTGATCGTCGTCACCGTGGCGGTGGTGTTCATCCTCTTCGCGGTGTTCGTGCTCGACATCAACATGATCTCGGTGCTCGTCAACGGCCTCCAGGTCGGGGCCGTCTACTCGCTGGTCGCGCTCGGCCTGGCACTCGTCTACAAGGCGACCCGCGTGCTGAACTTCGCCCAGGGCGAGCTCGGCACGGTGCCGGCCTTCCTCGTCTTCCTGATCCTGGTCAACGGTGACCGCAGCGTCGAGATCGACATCGGGACGCTCAGCACCTCCAAGCTGCTGCTCGCGACCCTGATCGCGATCGTCGTCGGTGCCGTGCTCGCCGTCCTCGTGAACGTCCTGGTCGTCCAGCGCCTGGCCGACGCGTCCCCGGTGACCTCGCTCGTCGCGACGGCCGGCGTGGCGCTGCTCTTCTCCTCGGCCGAGCTGATCTTCTTCGAGGCGAAGGCGCGCAAGTTCCCCCGTTTCGTCGAGGGCTCGCCCTGCTTCGCCCGTGACGCCGAGGGCTTCTGCACGAGCCCGCTGGCCTTCGGCGGCGTGGTCGTCCCCTGGCACACGATCATCGTGATCGCCGTCCTGGCGGTCGCCGCGGCACTCCTCGCCGTCTTCTTCCGCACGCCCCCCGGGGTGGCGCTCCTCGCCACCGCCCAGGAGCCGTTCGCGGCCGAGCTGCACGGCATCTCGGTGCGGTCGATGTCCACGCTCGCGTGGGGGACCGCCGGCGCGCTGGCGGCCATCGGCGGTGTGCTCGGGGCCGGCGTGTTCGAGGCCATCTCGCCGGGGCTCATGACCACCACCTTCCTCATCCCGGCGTTCACCGCGGCGGTCCTCGGTGGGATCACGTCCATGGTCGGCGCCGTCGTCGGCGGGCTGCTCCTCGGCATCACCGTGGCGTTCGCGAACTCGTTCGTGCTCGCGCAGAACCTCACCAGCGTCCTGCCCGGACCGCCCCAGATCGCGACGTTCCTCGTGCTGCTGCTGGTGCTGCTGGTCCGCCCGCGCGGACTGCTCGGCAAGGAGGCCTGACCGATGGCGATCGACACCCCCGCCGGCATCGACTCCGAGGAGGGCATGGACCTCGGGGCGCAGCACGGCGACCCGGACGACCCACGTCGCATCTGGCGGCCGTCGACGGCCGGCTACGTCGGTCGGTTCTTCGTGCTCGGCCTGTTCGCGGCGTTCGTCCTCACCGCGCCGTTCTGGGTGCCGGACACCCAGACCAACATCCTGTCGCGTGCCGCGGTGTTCGCGATGGTCGCCCTGTCGATGAACGTGCTCATGGGCTACACCGGCCAGGTCTCGCTCGGGCACGCCGCCTTCGTCGGCGTCGGGGCGTTCAGCGCCGGCTTCGCGCTCACCGAGGCGCAGATGCCATGGATGTTCGCCGCGGTGTTCGCCATCGCGACCGGTGGCGTCTCCGCGCTGATCCTCGGCGGCATCGCCCTGCGCGTCCGCGGTCTCTACCTGGCCCTCGTCACGATCGCGTACGGCCTGTTCGCGCAGGAGGTCATCTTCAACATCCGGGCCGTGACCCGCGGTGGCGCCGGCATGCCGGCGCCGCGTCCGGCCTTCGCCTCCGGCGACTACGCCTACTTCTACCTCTGCGTCGCGGCCGTGCTCGTGGTCTGGGTGCTCGACTGGCTCCTCACGTCCAGCAAGGCGGGCCGGGCGATCCAGGCCCTGCGCGACGACGAGCGCGTCGCCGCCTCCTGGGGCATCAACGTCACCGGCTTCAAGCTGCTGGCGTTCGTCGTCTCGGGCTCGATCGCCGGCCTCGCCGGCGCCCTGTTCGCGTCCATCGAGACCATCGTGGTGTCGATCAGCTTCGGCTTCGGCCTGTCGCTCCTCTTCGTCCTCATGACGGTCGTCGGCGGCCTCGGCTCCCGGCCGGGGGTCGTGACCGGCGGGGTGCTGTTCGCCGTCCTGCCCACCCTCCTCGAGACCGCGCACAACGCCTGGTCGTGGTGGCCGTTCACGGCCCTCTGGGAACCGCTGATCGGTGCGCTGCTGCTGATCCTCACGCTCATCTTCTTCCCAGGCGGGATCGCGCAGCAGAACGAGCACCTCTACCGCTGGCTGTCCTTCAAGAAGTTCCACGCCGAGGAGCACGGGCCCGTCGCCAATCCAGGAGGCGGCGGTGGGCACTGAGCCGACCCCGCTGACCGACCCCACACCCCGGGAGGTGCGCGATGCCCGCCCTCAGCGCTGAGAACATCTCGATCCGCTTCGGCGGCCTGCAGGCGCTCGACTCGGTGGACTTCCACGTCAACGAGAACGAGATCGCCGGGATCATCGGTCCCAACGGCGCCGGCAAGACCACCTTCTTCAACTGCGTCACGGGCTTCTACAAGCCCGACACGGGCGAGGTCCGCATCCACGGCAAGCCCGTGACGGACCTGCGCCCGGACCAGCGCGCCCACCTGGGCATCGGACGGACGTTCCAGCAGGTCGGGCTCGTGCGCTCGTTCACGGTGCTCGAGAACCTCATGGTCGCCCAGCACCAGAAGATCGAGTACGGCATCGGCTCCGGGATGATCGGGATGCCGGCGTCCCGCCAGGAGGAGAAGGTCGTGCGTGAGCGCGCCTTCGAGGTGCTCGACTACCTCGAGCTCACCCACCTGGCCCACGCACCGCTCGGCGGGTTGTCCTACGGCATGCTGAAGCAGGTCGAGGCGGCCGCCGTGCTCGCCACCGATCCCGACATCCTCATGCTCGACGAGCCGCTCGCCGGCCTCGGTCCCGAGGAGTCCGAGGAGTTCGGCAACCGGCTGCTGCAGATGCGTCGGGACCTCGGGATCACGATCGTGATCATCGAGCACCACGTCCCGTTCATGCTGCGGGTGTGTGACTACATCTACGTCCTGAACTTCGGGAAGCTCCTCGCCGAGGGCAAGCCCGAGACGATCCGAACCAACAGCGACGTCGCCGAGGCCTACATGGGCGAAGGCGCCGCGACGCTCGCCTGACCACGAGGGATTGCTCCACATGGCTGACGAGCACGAGGACCTCGAGGTCGTCGAGGACGCCGACTGGTACGTCGACGACGACGGCACCGAGTACTTCATCGACGACGATGGCACCCGCTTCGAGCTGGGCGACGACGGCTACGCGTACGCCGTCGAGGATGCCGCGGCCGCGGAGGACGACGGACCGTCGCCCTTCAGCCCCGATGCCGAGGCGACCGGGCGCGACGCCGACGTCACGACCGAGATCCCGACGGTCCGCGTGTCGGCGCGTGAGCCGGAGCCCGTGACCGAAGGCAGCGACGCCCCGGTGCTCCTCGAGCTCGACAACGTGAAGTCCGGGTACGGCTCGCTCCCCGTGCTCCACGGCGTGTCGGCCACGATCCGCCAGGGCGAGACCGCGGTCCTCCTCGGCCTGAACGGCGCGGGCAAGACCACGACCGCGCTCAACATCTGCGGGGCGCTGCGCACCTGGGACGGGACGATCACGTTCGACGGCCAGGACATCACCAAGTGGGGGACCAAGAAGGCGGTCGCCAACGGCATCGTGATGTGCCCCGAAGGGCGACGGGTCTTCCCCGACCTCAGCGTCGGCAAGAACCTCCAGATCGGGGCGTGGTCCCAGCGCAAGGAGCGCGACTACGCCGAGGAGCAGCGCGAGCGCGTCTTCGGCTACTTCCCCCGGCTGGGGGAGCGGGTCAACCAGCTGGCCGGCACGTTGTCGGGTGGTGAGCAGCAGATGCTCGCCGTCGGTCGCGCGCTGATGGCGAAGCCGAAGCTCCTGATCGTCGACGAGGCGTCGATGGGCCTCGCACCCGTCATCGTCCACGACGTCTTCGAGATCGTCCGCCAGATCAACCAGGACGGGACCACGGTCCTCATGATCGAGCAGAACGTCGGTGCGCTCGACGTGGCCGACGTGGGTCTCGTGATGGAGCAGGGCCGGATGGTCAAGGAGCTCCGTGGGGAGCGCCTGCGCGACACCGACGAGGTGACCTCGGTCCTCATGGGCTGAGCTCCCGCCCGAGGCACGACGAAGGCGCCCCGCAGGGCGCCTTCGCCGTTCGGTGTGATGGGCCTCAGGAGGCGGAGGCCTTCTTCACCTGGGGCTCGCAGATCCGGCAGGGGGCGAGGCCGCGCGACGCGGCGTCCTCCGCCGACATGACCTGGAGGTCGGTACGGCCGTCGATGAGGTGACAGCCGCTCTTGTGGTAGCTCGTGCGGCCGGCGACGACCATGTTGCCGTCGCTCGGGACCGCGGTCGGGCCGCCGGCGGCGGCGGCGCCCTGCGAGACGAGCTCGGTCAGCTCGGCCAGGCGCTCGGTGATGGCGAGCGTCCCCCGACGCAGCTCCTGGATGACCGCGAGCGCGAGGCCCCCGGCGATGAGGCTCACGCCGGCGAGGCCGCCGGAGATGACGTAGGGGAGCTGCCCCTGGACGTAGTCGAGGTTCGCGGCGCCGTTCCAGCCCAGCACGATGAGCAGGAAGCCACCGGTCATCATCGCGACCGCGACGTAGATGGTGCTCTTGGACCAACCGGTCATGGGAGAAGCCCTTCTTCGTAAGGAGGTCGGGGGCCGAGGGGACGTCGGGGCCCGACCGCAGCCTAGGTCGGCGCGGCGCCGTGCAGGAGGGGTCTTCGCCACCCGAGGGTGTGTCTCCTGCCACCCACAGCAACGATCGAGCTCGTCGGAGGTCACGCCGGCGGTGCTCGGGGCGCCCCTGCGTTGGACAACCCCGGGCGGCCGGGGTACCTTGGGTCCTCCGGTCGGCGCGAGTCGCTGGCTGGACACGAAGGCCGCCACTTCCGGTAGCCGACCCCGATCCCGACGACCCCTCTGGGCTGTCGATGGTGGGTGGAACCCGGGAGCCCGGCCCGAGACGCTCTTTGAGAACTGCACAGTGT
>JAHWKB010000216.1:0-1390 GCA_019348115.1 Actinomycetota bacterium
TCGCACGAGCCAGGCACCGATGCCGATGCCGCGCTGGTCGGCGCGGACGTAGAGGCGCTTGAGCTCGGCGCCCGGCCGGCCGTCGACCTCGTGGGGGGCCCAACCGCCCGAGGCGACGACCTCGCCGTCCCGCTCGACCACCCAGAAGTCCCCTCCGGCCGCCTCGACGACCGCACGCATGCGGGGGAGGTCGTCGTCGATGCCGGGGAGGTCGAGGACGCACCCGGGATACTCGGCGTAGACGCCGCCGATCAGGGCGATGAGCCCCTCGGCGTCGTCGTCCTCGATCGGCCGGGCCGTCCCGACCGGCGGGCTGTCGCTCACGTGCTGGATCTCCTCGCAGAAGGGCGGCGCGGACGGTACCGCGCGCGATCCACCGCCCTCTGCGCCGGTACCGTCGCCGGCCGTCGACCAGGGCGAGGAGGGGTGCGTGGCCGGACCACCGCAGCTCTCGCCGATGCTCGCGACGAAGGGCGAGCCGGACGAGGTCCGGTCGGGGTTCGCCTACGAGTTCAAGTGGGACGGCGTCCGCGCCCTCGCGGCCACCGACGGCAGCTCGCTCGTCCTGCGCTCACGGACCGGCAACGACATCACGGCCGGCTACCCGGAGCTGGCGGGTCTCGGCGGTGCGGTCGGGCGGCCCGCCCTCCTCGACGGCGAGATCGTGGCCTTCGACGAGCACGGCCGGCCGAGTTTCTCGCGCCTCCAGCGGCGCATGAACCTCCGCGATGCGCGGCGGGTGCCGGCGGTCGCGGCCCAGGTGCCCGTGGCGTTCCTCGTCTTCGACGTCCTCGTCCTCGACGGTCCCGTGGTGGACCTGCCGTACGAGGAGCGCCGCGGCCTCCTCCTCGACCTCGGGATCGCCGGTCCGCACTGGCAGGTGCCACCGAGCGCCGACGGCGACCTCGACCGTGTGCTCGGCATCGTCCGTGAACTCGGGCTCGAGGGTGTGGTCGCGAAGCGGCACGGCAGCACGTACCAGCCGGGACGCCGCAGCCCCGACTGGCGCAAGATCCGGCTCATGACCCGCCAGGAGCTCGTCGTCGGCGGCTACCGGACGGGGCAGGGGAGCCGTGGCGGCGGCTTCGGCTCGCTCCTCGTGGGCCACCACGACGAGGAAGGGCTCCGCTACGCCGGCAGCGTCGGGAGCGGGTTCACCGACGCCGAGTACCGACGGGTCCAGGCGCTCCTCGACGAGCGCGTCCGGGACACCTCGCCGTTCGTCGACCGGGTGCCGCACCGCGACGTCGTGTGGTGCGAGCCCGACCTCGTCGTCGAGGTCCAGTTCGCCGAGTGGACCCCCGACGGGATCCTCCGCGCGCCGAGCTACAAGGGCCAGCGCGATGACAAGCCCGCCGGCGAGGTCGTCCGCGAGACGTGACCGGCGGCG